>JAPULM010000285.1 GCA_027294925.1 bacterium | reverse complement strand
ACTTCCTGCTGATGACGGCCACGCCCCACAATGGCAAGGAAGAAGACTTCCAGATTTTCATGGCGCTGCTCGATGGTGACCGCTTCGAGGGTAAGTTCCGCGACGGCGTCCACACCGCCGACCCCTCGGACCTCATGCGCCGCATGGTCAAAGAGGACATCCTGCGCTTCGACGGGACGCCGCTTTTCCCCGAGCGGCGTTCTCACACCGTGCAGTACGAGCTGTCACCTCCCGAGGCGCACCTCTACCGCGAGGTCACCGATTACGTCCGCGGCGAGATGAACGGGGTTGAGCGCCGTGAGGCAGAAGAGGGCGGCGGCCAGCAGCGGGTCAACGTCGGCTTTGCGCTGATGATCCTCCAGCGGCGACTAGCCTCCTCCCCGGAAGCCATCTATCGCTCCCTGACGCGACGCCATGAGCGCCTGGCAAGTCGTCTCCGGGAGGCGCGCATCTTGTTCAAGGTGGGAAGGCAAAGCTCGACCTCGGCGATACGGTTCTCGATGCCCTCGATGAAAGCGCCTGGGACGATGCCTACGACGAAGCGCCCCAGGACGAGCGGGAGGAACTGGGGATCGAGATCGAACGCCTCAAGGAGCTGGAGGCACTGGCCCACGAGCTGGTCCGCTCTGGACAGGACGCCGAGTGGAATCAACTCGACAGCATCCTCGACGATCCGCTGATGATCGACGAGAACGGCTACCGCCGCAAGCTGGTCGTCTTTAGCGAGTTCAAAGACACCCTGGCCTACCTGGGTCGCCGCATCCGCAACCGCCTCGGGCGAGACGAGGCCGAGAAACGCATCGGGCATCTTTATCCGAAGATCGAGGTCTCGGCGGAGATGGCGCAAGACCGACCGGACCTGAAGAAGTACGTCGGCCAGAGGCTCACCGTCATCGTCTGGCTCTGGGCGCGCACGGTCAAAAGCCCGAACCCTGCCTTTGCCCGTGTAGATGTGCCGCTTATCTCAACCTTTATGTTATCGACCAAGAAAGGAAAGGAGGCTTACGTCGAGCCGATCATCGTGGACGGCGGCTACTATTTCACGGTGAAGGTGGGGAAGCCAACGGACACTGAGTCGGCAAAGCTTGGTACGACTGCCGGCAAGCGGAGTGCCTTTCGGTGCCTGATGTCAGGTGTGCCGGTCACATACGACCATATACGTGACGAGGGCAAGGCTGGGCGTATGGGCGTGCGGCTGATGGCGATCGTTGCCAAAGGCGAGCGTGGTCGGGTGTACTTGCCGCCAATGTCGGAGCACGAGGCCACGGCGCGGGAGACAAAGACCGATTGGAAGCCGGAGACACCTCTGTACGGGAAGTGTCGCGTCAATGTCTCGAACTACGGAATTGACACCTGCGGCGATCTCTTCACTCTACGCCAGCTCGTGGCGCTGACGACCTTCTCGGACCTAGTGCAGGAAGCGCGCGAGCGCATCCTGCGCGATGCGGTCGCCGCCGGTCTCCTTGACGACGGCAAGCCCCTCCGCGACGATGGCGATGATGCTACGGCATACGCGGAGGCGGTAGGGGTGTATCTGGCGTTGGCCGTCGACAAGGTGGCAGATCGCAACTCAACGCTGTGCGCGTGGGCAAGCCTTCGCGAACATGCGCGTAATACTTTTGGCAGACAGGTCTTTGCCAATGGTCTGGGATTTTGCGGATAGTAATCCGTTCTCGGATTCCAGCGGAAACTTTGAGGGAGGTATCAATTCAATTGTTGCCGGACTTCAGTCAGTAGCTACTGCTGCTCACGGATTTAGCGATCAAGCTGATGCACAGACTCAAGGACTTGCTCAAGCTAAGATTGTTTCAATCGATCCGCCCTATTATGACAACATCGGCTACGCTGACCTGTCGGACTTCTTCTATGTCTGGTTGCGGCACTCACTTCGGCCGGTTTTCCCCAACCTGTTCGCTACCGTCGCCGTGCCCAAGGCAGAGGAGTTGGTCGCCACACCCTATCGCCACGGCAGCAAAGAGAAGGCCGAAACCTTCTTCCTCGACGGGATGACGCAGGCAATGCAACGTCTCGCCGGGCAGGCACACCCCGGCTTTCCGGTCACTATCTATTACGCCTTCAAACAGTCCGAGAGTAAGGGCGACGTGGGCACAATGAGCACTGGCTGGGAGGCCTTCCTGGATGCAGTAATCCGAGCAGGCTTCGCTGTCAGTGGCACTTGGCCAATGCGAACTGAACTAAGCCGGCGGCTGGTCGGCATGGTCACCAACGCTCTCGCCTCCAGCATCATCCTCGTCTGCCGCAAGCGTGCGGCTGATGCGCCCATCGCCACGCGCCGCGAGTTTGTCACGGTGCTCAAGAGGGAGATGCCTGTTGCACTAGCCGACTTACAACACGGCAACATTGCACCAGTCGACATGGCCCAGGCGTCCATCGGCCCTGGCATGGCCATCTTCACCCGCTACGCCAAGGTGCTGGAGGCCGATGGTTCGGCTATGTCAGTGCGCAGTGCATTGCAACTTATCCACCAGGTCACCGATGAGGTTTTTGGCGAGGAGGAGGGCAATCTCGATCGGGATACCCGCTTTGCGGTTACGTGCTTCGAGACCCACGGCTTTTAGGAAGGCCCTTATGGTGAGGCCGAGACCCTTGCCACCGCCCGCTCTGTATCCGTGTCCGGCGTCCAGGACGCGGGCGTTATGAAGTCTGCAGCCGGTAAGGTTCGCCTCTATTCACGCGCCGAGTTGCCAGATGACTGGGACCCCTCAACCGACGACCGCCCGACGATCTGGGAAGCGACCCAGCACCTCATCAAGCGGCTCGACGAAGGCGGCGAGCAAGCGGCTGCGGCTCTCCTGGCGAGACTGGGCTCGACGGCAGAGCAGGCCCGGAACCTCGCCTACCGCCTCTATACAACGTGCGAGCGACGGGGCTGGGCCGGGGAGGCACAAGCCTACAACGGATTGGTGATCGCCTGGCCGGAGCTGGAGAAACTGGCCAGTGAGATCGAAACCGCCACACCGGCACAGCAGACCGGACTGTTCGAGTGAGGAGGAGTTGACCATGGTAATAAGCAACCGAGATCGCGTCCGAAAGGGCTTGGACGAGCTGAAGACCGGGGTGGCCCCCTTTGTCGAGCGGGAATTGAAGGCCAAGCTTGACAGCTACTGGGCCGACGATGTGATGAGCCGCACACGCGGCCTCAAGCTTGAAGGCGACAATATCCAGTGGGACACTCAGGCGCTACTCAAGGCGATGGTGGACAACTGGCAGGGCGTCTTTCGCTACGTCCTCGGCCACGTGGAGCGGTCGTATGTCGGGGAGTTGATCCAGGCCCGCAACGACTGGTCGCACGAGAAGCCGTTTACCTCTGACGACGTCTACCGCAGTCTCGACACCATGCAGCGGCTGTTGCAATCGGTCTCGGAGGGCGAGCGGGCCGAGGCGGTTGGGCAGATCAAGACCGACCTCCAACGACAGGTCTACTCCGACCAGGCGCGTAATAAGACACGCTACCAGCAGCTCACCCTGGATGGCACCCTGGAGGCAGGACTCAAGCCGTGGCGCGCGATCAGCTAGCGAAGGATGCCCAACGCACGCCTCAGCCCGATTCCGGCGGGTCAGGGATCGTTGACGCCGTTACAGGCTCCACGGATGGTGCCGGCGTCATTGCTGAAGATGAGTCAACCAGCCCGGCCCGACCCACCGCCTTTGTTGGGTCCGTGAAGATCAACGGTGCCCGCGTTGGACGCGACGCAGGCCGCATCGCCGAAGAAGTGCTCGCCCACCTGGCTGCCCTTCCCGGAGCCGAGGTGAGCGTTACGCTTGAAATCCACGTCCGGGTTCCCGAGGGCGTAGGGGACGATGTGGTTCGCATTGTGAGCGAGAACGCCAATGCGCTGCGGTTTGATCACGCCTCGTTCGAGCGTGATTGACCACTGGCTTACTTGTTGGCGTTGAAGGCGTTACGAGAGGCGCTTGAAGGAAGACCATCAAGCCCTTTGTTCACCGTAGTGGATGGCTATTTTACAGCGGCAGGTCGCCCAGGATCTGCTGCCCCCGCGAAAGTTTTTTCGTACGAGGGATTGGCGACAAATCTATGCTACACTACATGTTATGATTAACGGCGTTATGGTTCAAAAGCTGCAAACGCTTGATGAGGTGTTGCTGGAATTACGTTCGCTTGGGCAAGTGACGACAGAACAGTTGGAAGAGGACTGGCGCACTCGCCGGGCCATTGAACGTGATTTGCAGATTCTCATTGAAGTCATGATTGATGTCTGTCAGCGTCTCATTGCCCTGGCAGGACTGACACCGCCCGCCACAGCACGAGAGGCTGTCGAGCGCTGTGTGCAGCTGGGTGCTCTGTCACGCTACGAGGCATATCACCGCATGGTGCAATTCCGTAATTTCATTGTGCATCATTACGACCATGTGGATACGTCAATTTTAGTAGAAATTGTGAGTCAGTACTTGTCTGATATCGAACGCTTTCGTGATGAAATCTTAGCCTATGTACAACGTTGACTGGGACAAGGTAAGCAATGTATTAGCAGCCGTACCACAGGTTGCCGTTGCCTGGGTATTCGGCTCGGCGCAAAGCGGTACCATTCAACCAGGCAGTGATCTGGATGTCGGTATCTTGTGGGCAGAAATGCCTACCTTCTCAAGGCTTGCAGACTTGCGGGCGGACTTGCAGGACGCCTTGCAGTTCGACGACATTGACCTTGTTTCCCTCAATGATGCTTCTCCCGTTGTACGCTTTGAGGCTGTGTGCGGACGGTTGGTTTTCTGCCGTTGTACCGAGCAACGTATCACGTTTGTGTCGCTGACTGCTAGGGAGTACGAAGACAGCATGGCCATGATACAGCGCGCTTTGTCAGATCGCGCGACTCGCAAATCGTCCTCTTTTTGATAACCCGACAAGACAAGCAAGAAGAATATCTTCCACCCCACTTTGTGATTGGGAAGGTTGCGATGAATGATGGGCCTACCTTCGGGACTGGCTGCGAAAGCTCCAGTGCCTAAATTTGG
>JAPULM010000284.1 GCA_027294925.1 bacterium | reverse complement strand
TTGGCACCCTCTCTCTAATCCATTGAAAAACAGAAAAACAGCTTTAGGCGGGATCGTATGGAAGAAAAATCGCGCGTTACTGGTAAGTTGCGAGTTGTTGTTCCCGGGATTGTTTTGGCGATTGGTATCATTATTGGTTTGTACTATGGCATTAACTACTGGTTATACAATCTAAAACATGTGGTGACTGATGATGCTCGCATTAAAGGTCGCATGGTTTCTGTTTCCCCGACGGTTTCAGGTGTCGTAAAGGTTTTGTATGTTGACGAGGGGGTATTGGTTAAAGTTGGGGATACGCTGTTGGAGCTGGATGACACAGATTATCGCCTACAGCTGCAAGAGGCTGAAGCTCAAGCTGAGATGATGCAACGCCGGTTGCAAGGAGCCAAAAAAGAATACGATCTGCATGGGAAGCAGGCTGAGGGGAAAATTTCCCGGGCCCAGGCTGAACTCGCGGTGAAGCGTAGCGAGCTTGCCGAGGGACGCACCTCTTTGCAGCTTGATCGGGAGCAAATGAGCAATCAGATAGCAGAGGCCGAAGCCGCTTTGAAGCAGGCGGCGGCGGCTGAGAAGGAAATTAAAGGTCAATTCCGCGTCGTCATGAGTAATTGGGAGCGGGTTCAAGCGTTATTTGCTGATGGCATTGTGGCCTCCGAAAACCGTGATCAAGCGCAAGAAGAGCTAGCTCAAGCACAGGCTCGTATTGAGATCGCGCGTGAGCGAATTGTCCAGCAGCAGGCGCGTTTAGACACGGTAGTAACGTCCAAAAAACGCGTCCAGCTTTTAGAACGGAAGGTGGAGACCCTACAAGCAGAAGTGCAGAAGGCTAAGGCCAATCTGTTATTGGCGAAGACTGAGGAGGACCGCCGTGGCGTTCGACATGAGCAGGTACGCATTTTACAAGCCCGTTTGAAGGAAACGGAGGCCAAAGCCGAGCGCGCCCGAGTGAGTTTGGGGGATACGGTGTTGCGTAGTCCGATAACCGGTGTGATTAGCCGCAAGCGGGTTGAAGAAGGGCAGTTGGTGCAGCGGGGGCAGCCTGTTCTGGTGATTAATGACCCGAAAGATGTGTGGGTATTGGCAAATATCAAGGAGTCCTCTATCCGTGAGGTCATTGTTGGCAATTTCGTCGCTATTGATGTGGATGCGTATCCTGATCGGCGCTTTGAAGGCAAGGTAGAAACCATAGGGGCTGCGGCAATTTCAGAATTCTCTTTGTTCCCGCCCACCGGGAGTTTTACAAAAGTTGAACAACGGATTCCTGTGCGTATTACCGTGCAGAATATGGATGGGTTGTTAAAACCCGGCATGATGGTTGTCGTTGGGATTGTCCGGCCAAAATAGGTGGAACTCCTATGACGAGAACGTGCTATAGGCCCAGATGGATACGCTCTACGTTGTGCCGTATGCGGCTGACGGTCCAAGTTGGGCTTATATTAACTGTGGTGGTCGGGACGCTTGGAGGCTATGGCAATCGTCTCGGGCAGGCACAAACAGCGCAGCTTTTGGATGGTATCGCTGCTGTCGTTAATGATGAAATAATAACCATTAGCGAAGTTTGGGAAACAATGGAACTCGAAGCTGAGCAGCTGCGGCAGCAGTATCGTGATGAAGGATTACGCGAGCGCTTGACGGATTTGTATCAGCGTGCTTTGAAGCAGTTGATCAACGTGCGATTGCAGCTTGCCTGGGCTAGAAAGTTAAGATTGCAGGTGGACGATGATGATGTCACCCAGCATATTGAGACGATCAAAGAACAAAACAAGGTGTCCGACGAACGGCTTAGTCAGATGTTGAAGGCTCGAGGCCTGACGCTGGAAGCATATCGAGAGCAAGTTCGGGAGAGTTTATTAATCGCAAAAGTTGTCAATGTTGAAGTGCGTTCGCGCCTGGTCGTGATGGATACCGAGCTGCAGGAAGCGTATCAAAAGCAACGGGAACGCTATAGTGTGCCGGGGGAATTGACCGTGAGCCACATTCTGTTTCTTGTTTCTCCAGACGCCTCTGGCGGAGGGCAAACGCCGGCACGTAAAAGAGCTACTACGGTGTTGAACCAGCTTCGCAATGGTGGTGATTTTGCTGAGTTAGCGAAGAAGTATTCAGAGGGGCCATCGGCTGAGCGCGGAGGATTATTAGGGAGGTTTCGCGCCGGGGAATTATTATCAGGTTTCGAGAAGGCGGCATTAGCGCTGCAACCAGGTGAAATTAGCGGTATCATACATACTCGTGCTGGGTTACATATTATCCGCGTGGAAGATAAGAAAGAAGGTGGATATCGGCCATTTGCCGAGGTGCGTGAAGCGATCAAATCGAAACTATTGCAGACCAAATCGGAACGGAAATATCGTGAATGGCTTGAGACGTTAAGGCAGGGTGCTTATGTCAAAGTTTTATACGAGGGTTAAATCATTTGTCTGGCAGAGATAAGATGGTTTCTGTCTCATGGCAACGTATTGGCATCTCAGAAGAATGCATGCTTGAAAAAGTATATAAGGCGCCATGACGCTGTTGTTGTGTAATGGGAGTTATCGTTGTGTCTACGTTGTCCAATGAGGAGAAGCAGTCGGCTCGTGTCTTTCTGAGAGCATTACGTGAGGAAATTCGCAGTCATCCAGGAGTCGGTCATTCACTTCTGGGCCGAATGCTGACAGACCCACGCACGAAGCATGATTTTCAAGTGCTTGCCTCGCAACACTACCCGTTGGTCGCAAACTTTACCGCCTATATGGAACTTTTACTGTTGCGTGCGCCGACGAGTGAGGCCAAGTGTTGGATTGCGAAAGTTCTGGTCGATGAATACGGTGAGCGTTCGGCTGGCGTTGACCATTCCGAAGCGTACCGCACGTTCATGCATGCAGCTGGGATTGAACCAGGAACGGAGGATCGTTTCCCGCTGCATCCTGAAGTCGTCGATTTTATTGAAGAGCATTATCGGATCTGCACCGAGGAACCGTTCTTGGTTGGTCTCGGCGCGCTGGGGCCTGGTCATGAATGGTCGATTCCGACAATGTTTGAATATGTGCTGACGGGATTGTACAAAGCTGGTTTTCATGAGAAAGAGATTGATTACTGGAAGATGCATCTTGTTCAGGATGCAGACCACGGTGCCTGGCTTGAAGAGGCGCTTGTTGAGTATTGCCACACCGACGTTGCGCGTCAACAGATTCGGCATGGCGCTATTTTGAGCCTTAATGCACGCGAGCAATTTTGGTGGGGCGTGATGGACAAGGTCAATACTGAACGGACGAAGATGGCACTACCTGGAGTGGCGCCGGCAACGGCTGGCTCCGAAGTGTCGCAGCCGACGTTGCAGCAGTTGCGCAACCGTCTTGTCTTGAGTATCACCTTTGCCGAAGAACAGGAATCACCGACATGCTGCCAGAGCTAGTCATCGTCGCGTTTGGCGGACCTACGCCGGGCTGTTGTAGCAAGTTTAACCCTTGTCCTGGTGAAGCGTACTGCTTTGTTTCCGGTATCTTTGGACATAATCCGGCGCGTCAACGGCGCGTTGAGACGGTCGTAGCCCACTATGTCGAGTTTGGCGGCTTTTCCAACTTTAATGCCCGTACCGAGCA
>JAPULM010000283.1 GCA_027294925.1 bacterium | reverse complement strand
CTGCAGTTTCACCCCAAAACCAATCCGCTAGACTGGCTGCATCCGTTGCCCGGCCCGGCTGGGCCGTAATCGCTTCCGTATAGTAAGCCTTGAGATCCTCACTGGCCATTTTCAAGCTCGCGCTCAATGCAACGTCGGATGCAATTTCGGACGGTTTTTCGCCTCTGGCAAATATCGCGATAAAATCTGCCACCGCCTCGGGGGGCATACCGGCCGTATCAGCCGTGGTCCGGCCGCGGCTTTGTACGGCAATATCATACCAGTTGCGCAGCCCTTCCACTTCAGCTTGAAAGGCGGTAAACAGCGCCGTTTCATCATCCGGAGACGGGTTTGTCGTAGCAAAACTCACCGGGCAAGCAAGCGGCACTTGCGGCGGCGCCCCGGCCGGCGCGTCTTCGGGGAAGTCCTCCAGAACCGGTCCCGTTGGCCGTTGCAAAAGTTCAAGTGCAGCACGGAGCACGCGGTCTTGGAATTCTGACTGCCCTGGCGCTCCAAAAGGACGTCCAAATTCGAATGGTACCCATAAGGCCCGTGGTGGCCGAATACGTTCCGTATGTTCACGAATCAGGCTAATCTGCGTGGTCGCCAAGCCCTCATCCTCAATGTAATGCGCTAGCCCGCCAACGGCGCGTGTGCAGTTGGGTCAAACCGGTACCAAAAGTACCGCATTAACTCCTTCGGTTTTCATGATTTGCGCCAGCTCTCTCGCCCGTGGCTCCATTGCGGCAGGCTCAGTGGCGCCCATAAATGAATAATGGTACTGCGCCAGACTGCCGATCTCTCCATCTGCCACCAGCCCCCTTAGCCGCTCAAGTGGAAACACAACATTCCAATCCTGCTGGAAACCGGTGCGATCAAAGTTCGTCGAGATATGACTCATCACAAGATCAGCAGGTAGGGTATCAGACGCAATGAGGCGGTAATCCGCTGCGCCAACGCCAAACGGTCGATCTCCTCGCCGTTGCAATCCAGCGGTCGAGATCAAGGCGACTTTTCGCTCATTCAACGGTGGGCCTTTGACCCATGGCGACGTATCAAAGGGGGCGCATGGGAATGCTAGCAGGTGGTCTTTCACGTGAGCAGGCATAAGGTCAAGGCGGGCCATACATCCTCCTGATGGCAAGGGTCACGAAACGGTTCTTGGCGGCCAATCATCCATGTTACACACTTCGCGTCGAGCATGCCATGGCGAGAAACGCTTGATGCATCATATTCACCAAGTTGAGGGTGAAACTTATCTTGCGGTACGCAGTACTAGTCCGGAGCTTCAGTCCCCTGATTCATAATTTCGATGTACCGAGTATAGTTGAACAGGCGGTTCCGCCTTTGGCCAGTGAGTTCCCGCACGATATGAAGTCGCTCTAGATGTCCTAAGCACGTATTGACCGTCGCAGGTGATAATTGTGTCTGTTCAGACACCCATCTAGCCGATGTAATCGGTCGTTGTAAAAGCGCACGATGAACCCTGATCACGGACCCTGACACCCGCCCAAGTTCGTTGATTCGTAACCGATCCACCTCCGCTAGCCGCACGAGCTGCTGTGCGGAGTCAATCGCTTGATTAGCAGTCTCAGTAACGGCTTCAGCAAAAAAATCGAGCCATGCTTCCCAGTCTCCAGTCTGACGCACCTGGTTCAACAGGTCGTAGTAACGTTGGCGGTGAGTCTTGAAAAATAGGCTGAGATAGAGCATTGACTCTTTCAACACCTTCTCGGCGCACAGCAGAAGCGTCATCAGCAATCGCCCAACTCGCCCATTGCCGTCTAGAAATGGGTGAATGGTTTCAAATTGGACATGAGACAGGGCTGCTTTTACGAGTATTGGCGTTCGTTCGGGCTCATTGTGGAGAAAAAGCTCCAGGTGTCCCATGGCCGCCACCATATGCTCCGGAGGGGGCGGAACAAACACTGCATTGCCAGGTCGGCTCCCCCCTATCCAGTTCTGGCTTCGCCGAAAATTCCCGGGGTCCCGGTCACTGCCGTGCCCTTTAGAGAGAAGCACACGATGAATGTCACGAATCAGGCGCAACGAGAGCGGAAAGGGTTCCGCCAGCCGTTGGAGGCCATGTTCTAAAGCAGCCACATAGTTGCTGACTTCTTGCACATCGTCCAGCGGGACACCGGGTTCTTGTTGCAGTTCAAACAGGAGCAAGTCGGACAGCGACGACTGAGTGCCTTCGATTTGCGACGAGAGAACGGCCTCTTTGCGAACGTACATGTAGAGGAACAAAGAGGTGTCCGGTAATAAGATCGAGACGCTGTCCAGGCGCCCAAGAGCCAAAAGCGCCTGATCGAACCGCTCGCGCAGCTCTGGCGACCAAACAAGGGGCGGATCGGGCGGCAACGGCGACGGAATAAAAGCTTGTACCCGCTCTCCCACTGTTGATATTGTGACGTATTGGCCCTGTAGAGATCGCTGCACGGTTGCCTGTTTTAAGTTTTGAACTAATCATGAGGGTTATTTTAAAAAGTCAGGATTTCTTAAAATAAAGCATTGTAAAGCAAAAATCAACGCGCAATCTCATCATTGCCTTGCCGAGGTGACAAGGCTAAGATATCGTTTAAATTTCTTATCCGTAGCGGCCTTCTTGACGGCTCGCTGCAACAGGGCCTCTGAAAGATGATGGCGCGTTCGAGACCCGAACGTGGATTGACTGAGCGCTTTGACGCCGGGAAGACATACTGCCACTCCCAAGACGTGCCGGCGCGCGGATACTTACGGGCCAAAGCATAGGGCAAGTACACGTCCCCATAACCTTCGGCCAACTCGTCCTCATCTAGGAGTTTGACTCTTGCCAGGTGCCGCTGAAGCAGTTCTTCCACTGTCTGCGGCAATACGGTGACGCGGTCTTGCTCTCCCTTTCCATCGCGCACGGTAATTTGATCATAGTCAAAATCCACATCCTTGACCCGCAGTCGGACACACTCCATCAAGCGCAATCCTGCCCCATAGAGCAGACAGGCCATCAGCCAGTGTACGCCCGTGAGCTGAGCCAACACCACCTGAACCTCCTCCACACTGAATACGGTTGGCAGTCGTCGGGGTTTCCTGGCCCATTCAATGTCACCCAGCTCCGGGAAAGGCTGTTTCAGAACATCTCGATACAGAAACAGCAGGGCACAGAGCGCGCTATTTTGAGTGGAAGCGGCAACTTTACCATGAACCGCCAGATGCGTTAAAAAGGCGCCAATCTCCTCCGCCCCCATATCTGTTGGATGACGTTTGCCGTGAAAGAGAATGAACCGTCGAACCCAACCCACGTAGGCCTCTTCTGTGCGAATGCTCATGTGCTTCAGCCGCAACACCGAACGCATTTGATCGAGCAACTTGACCTGTCTCTCCACACTGACACCTCCTTCTGGGTCTATATCCGCATGAGCTTGATAACTGCTCGTTTGTTCAGTATATCATATCAATAGATGTCGTAAAATACCATGTTCGACGACACGCTGTCGCATAAGATGCCGGTATGGTGGGATTCGACGACATGATGTCGTCGAATAGCTGTGAAAGTCATGTTCGACGACATCATGTCGTATAAGACCGGATGTGAGGCTGTTCGATGACGCCTCAGGCCGTCAGCAATGGTTTCCCCTGGGTCGCTAAGCGGTTATTTATGAACCAATTTGCAACGACATCCGGTTCATCAGATGGCGTAATTGTGTTCGACGACTATCAGTCGTATAATACCCCTCCAACCCAATACTGTTCGGCACTCGTTTTGCATGCGAGTTTTCTACCCTTTTGACGAGCGGAAATAGCGATTTACTTACCCCTGTGGGGGGGGGGTCCACAGGCTTTTCAGGTTGTTTTTGGCTCTTGACGGACAAAATTTACAT
>JAPULM010000282.1 GCA_027294925.1 bacterium | reverse complement strand
TTTTATGAGGGAGCTCTGTTGCACTGTTTTTAACCCACCACGGCCTGCTCTCGCAGGCGTGCAACGTCTTCCTGAACATACCCCAGTTCGGCCAACACGTCCGCCGTGTGCTGGCCGAGATAAGGGCCTAGATGACGGACGCCACCCGGCGTGTCGCTGAGTTTTAAGCCAATACCGACCTGGCGCACCGTGCCATGCGTTGCCGATTCGTGCGCCACCAACATCTGACGATGTTGTACCTGCGGATCGTCAAATACCTCTGCCACGGTATGAACGGCGCCAATACAGACGTTTTTATCGCGCAAAAAGTCTACCCACTGGTCTCGGCTACGCTGGCGAAAAATGACTTGTAATTGCTCACGTACCTCAACCTCTTCCGCGTTGGGGGGGCGCTTGAGGTGCTCTTCATGGCGATAGAACGGCGCCAAGGCGGGGCGATCGAGAGCGTTACAAAGATTGCGCCACAACCAGGGTTCGGTGCAGCCGACAGAGAGCAGTTTGCCGTCTTTCGTTTCATAAGTGGTGTAGAACGCGTACTGGCCGGAATACGGACCGGCGCCCCGCTGCGGTACCAGGCCATCGGTAAAGAAGGTCTGCGCTAGCAAGGTGGCGGAGAGTAAAGAAATGGTGCTGTCCAGGTACGACACATCAACATGCTGTCCGCGCTCACTTTGATGGCGGGCGTGCAACGCGAGTAGAATGCCTAGCATGCCGTGCATCGCGGCACCACCGTAGTCCGCAATCAAATTGAGAGGAATGGCGGGTGGCGCTTCGGCGTTGGGTCCAATCAAATCGAGCACGCCGCTGATGGACAGATAATTGAGATCGTGGGCTGGTAGGTCGCGATACGGACCACTTTGGCCAAAACCGCTGAGGGAGCAATACACCAAGCGTGGATTGATGCGGCTCAAGGTGTCGTAGTCGGCATTGAGACGCTGCATGACACCGGGGCGAAAGCCTTCGAGCAAGACATCTGTGGTGGCGACAAGTTGATGGAGAATCTTTTGTCCTTGCGGCGCCTTGAGGTTTAGGGCCAAGCTGCGTTTGTTCCGGTTGACATAGCTGAAAGCAGCCTGCCGCTCGTCCGTCGCCGAAACCCCTGAAGCGCCGGGTAGGAGGCTGGGTGGCGTCTCAATTTTTAGCACCTCGGCGCCCATGTCGGCCAACATCATGGTACAAAATGCCCCTGGCGATACCCGCGACAACTCTAAGATTTTGATGCCATCCAATGCAGATGCCATGCGTTGGCTCCCGTATCGATTACGCTGTCTCTTGTTGGGCTAGACGTGCCGGTTCAAAGGTCGGAAGATGGTCGAGCGCTTTTTGAAAACTTGCCATGGCCTGTCGCTCATCGCCAACCGTGCGGTGTCCCATGCCGATATAAAAGTGGGCCTGGGCTAACAACGCCCTGCTTGGGCCTTGCGACGCAGGCGGTGTATGAACGTAATCAATCACCTGTTGCAGATGGGCCACCCCGGACGCCGGGTCGTCGCCGTTACGATAGGCCCGCATGACGTCGAAGCGCCCCAGGGCAAGACGTACTGATAGGTCATGCGGGGCAACTTGCAAAGCGCGCTGCAACGCCTGTTGGGCTTCGAAAAAGAAATCACCTTTTTCAAGCACGCTAGGCACCTGACGCGAACCACGCAACAGTAACTCGGCAAGGAACATCCAGGCAGCAGGCTGCTCAGGCAAAACGGTGCTGGCACGGCGCGCGACAAGCACCGCGCTACCCAGGTCACCGCCTTCCTCAAACTCACGGGCAACGTCATGCAAGGCATGCAAATCTGTAAGCGCCGTACAAGCGGCGTCGACTGTTTCACTATCGCCAATAGGAATGGCGGATGGCTTCACATGTTGCCAGCCCGCTTCACCTTGCGGATCGTCAACCAAGCCCCGATACACACGCAAGATTGCGTAGCGTGGCGTACCCCAAGTTACCGGAATGCTGGTGATCCAGTCCGGCAACCGGTTTTCAAGGTCTGTTAAGAGGGCCGACAAGGGCATCTGACGCGCTACTCGCGCCGCCACTTCATCGAGAAAAAATTGCTGAATGCGTTTCAGCAAATCAATTTCCTGCTCATAAGCAACCGGACCATGCCCTGGTAAGATATGTTCAGGCTGCAAACGCTGAATGGCGCTGATCGTATTTAACCATTCAGGACTGCCCATTAACCCTTCATTCATCACAGGTTGCCCGAAAATGGGGAAGCTGCCCGTCATCACCGTGTCCCCGACGACCACGCAACTTTCCTGCGGCAGGTGGATTGCCATGGCATCATCGGTTTCCGCACAACCAAGATGTTGCAAGCATAATCGTTGGTTGCCAAGCTCAAGTTCACGGGATTCAGCTATTGTTTCGTCGGCCAAATAGGGGTCTGCCCCCAGCTCAAACCCGCGTGATGACAGAAAGGCCTTCTGGCGCGGGGTGCGCAGTTGAATAAACTCATAGGTTTTGGCGCTGGAAAGCACGGTTGCGCCGGCGTCTTTAAACACGTAGTTACCGCCGGTATGATCCCAATGGTAATGCGTGTTAATCGCATATCGAATGGGCTTGTCGGACATGTCGCGAATCTGTCGCAACAGGCGGCTAGCCGATGATGCACTGACCTGCGTGTCAATAACGGCGATGGCGTCATCGCCAAACACAACGGCGCTATTGACGATATTACGGAAGATATACACCCGATCCGTGACACGCAGCAGCGAGCCATAGGTGCGTGGCGCAAATGGATTCACTGTCGACTTATCTCCTCACTCGGCGCTGAGCAAAAATTCAACCAGGTGTACATTGAATAGAACATAGGTGCGGCATGGACGCAAGCAGACACGACAAGGCAAATTACCTGTCTTGTCATGTTACCACACACAGGTTGATTTAAACAGTTGAGCTGTGGCACTATGACAGAGTGTCTTGTACGATCCCCGAGAGGAAAGAGCCGTTTATGTCGTCTGAACCTTCAGCATCCAAGCAGCCGGGTTGGTGGGAACGCCTGACGCTGATTTGTACGCCACATATTATCCGTCGTGCCTTGATGGCGGCGCTTGTGGTAGGCAGTATTTTAATATTACTGAATCAGGGTGATTTAATTTTTTCCGGGCAAATAACCCGTCGTGTCATCATTAAGTCGTTATTGACGCCGATTATTCCATTTTGTGTAACAATGCTAGGGGCGCTGCTCAATTCCGGTACGCCGGGGCGTCCAGAAGACCTCCGTCCGGGTAAAGTCGCTATGCGGCGTAGTCTCATCATTGCCGTCTTAGTCGGTAGCGTTATTATTGCCCTCAATCAGGGGGATATCCTCCTTTCCGGTGCCATTACGCCGGTCATCCTGGTGAAAGTTTTAATCACCCCCTGTGTACCATTTTGTGTGTCGCTGTATGGCGCTTTTATCGCGTACCGTCACGCCTTAGCCATACAATCGGAGCTAGCCTGACGCCATTTCACTCGAAGTCAAATGGGCGCGGCGGCAGTTCCGCATCCGGATTCTCCGCGGCATGCTTTTGCAGCTCTTGGAACTTCTTGGTTAACAGCGCCTTACGTTGTTTTTCCTCCGATACGGCTTGCTGGAAACGAGAACTCATCTGCTTCTCTTTTTCTTTGAGTTCTTGTAGTGCGGTATCAAACGAAGCAGTATCGGGTTTACTGTGATGTTCCAGATGATACAACACCACCAGCGACTCGCGGTCGAGAACGAGTGTCGTTTGACAACACGGACAGGTAATTTGAACCTGCTGATCATCGGTAGCCATGGATGCCCTCACCGTTGAAATGGGCCATTCGTCGATTTACTGCCTATTTAGTTATTGTATACTAGAAGTGCTAGAGATTCAAAAACTTGTGACTTGTCAAAGCTTTGGCGGCGGGCGTATAATTTGCCCAGCATGGATGATGCGACATTTCGCAAAGCGGAGAAGCCATGTCAGAGAACGATCACTCGCTTACGGCAGAGCTTGACGGGTTACGCAATGAAGCGCTACTGCGCCTGCAAGCGGTAGAGAATTTAACCGACCTTGATGAGTGGCGTATTCACTATCTTGGCCGTAAGGGTGCGCTACGACAGGTCATGCGTGATATTGGCAAGCTGCCGGTCGAGGCGCGTCCACAGATTGGCCAAGTATCCAACACCGTCAAGGAAGCCCTGGAGAACGCCTTCGACGATCATGCCAACAGCCTCAAACAGGCAAAATATACGGACGCCTTATGGCGTCAGCAGGTGGATGTGACGTTACCGGGCTATCCAACCGGTTTAGGGCGTTTGCATCCTAGCACGCAGACCCTACGTGAAATTGCTGCGATCTTCGGCGACATGGGCTTCCAAATCTTTGACAGTCGTGAGGTAGAAAGCGATCTTTACAACTTCGAGTTGTTGAATATACCGCCTTATCATCCCGCCCGAGACATGTGGGATACGTTCTATATCAATGATCGCGTTGTGCTACGCACGCATACCTCGCCTGGTCAAATCCGGGCCATGCAGGCCTATCACCCAGAACCGATTCGCGTCATTTTACCTGGCATGTGCTACCGCTATGAGGCCATTACGGCGCGCTCGGAAATTATGTTCCACCAGGTTGAAGGGCTAGCAGTCGGGAGCCATATCACCATGGCCGACCTGAAAGGCGTTCTGGTCAATTTCGCGCGCCGTATGTTTGGCGCCGACCGTCAGCTACGCTTTCGTTGCAGTCATTTCCCTTTTACCGAGCCGAGTGTCGAGGTCGATATGGACTGCCTGGTCTGTGACGGCAAAGGCTGTACCATTTGTAAGTACAGCGGCTGGTTAGAAATTCTTGGCGCCGGAATGGTGCATCCGACGGTGCTGCGTAATGGGGGATATGATCCCGACCTGTTTAGCGGTTTTGCGTTTGGTATGGGACCAGAGCGTATCACGATGTTGAAATACGGCATTGATGACATTCGATTTTTCTTTAGTAACGATTTGCGTTTTCTTGAGCAGTTCGCCTAACCCTATCGGTGCCCAACAGAACGGCGGACACCCCGAGTCCAATGCATCCGGCACCTAAGCACAATTTACCCAACAACCCATCGATAGACGACATATAAAGGAATGCTATGCGAGTGCCGCTAAGCTGGCTGAAGGATTATGTTGATATCACGCTACCCGTCGATGATCTGGTCCATCGCATGACGATGGCAGGTTTACAGGTTGACAGCGTCGAGTACGTGGGGCGCCATTGGCAGCGTGATAAACTCTTTGTCGGCGAAGTGGTCGAGGTCAAACCGCACCCGGATGCGGAGCGCTTGGTTCTGGCCCTAGTGGCCTACGGTCAAGATGCCCCCCAGACAGTGGTCACCGGCGCGCCTAACATACAACCGGGCGACCGCGGACAGAAAGTTGCCTTCGCCATTGCAGGCGCTAAATTATGGGATGCCTACAGTGAGGAACCACGTCTGCGAACGCTTAAACGAGCCCGTATTCGTGGGGTTGAATCGTCAGGTATGGTGTGTTCCGAGAAGGAACTCGGGCTCTCCGACGAGCATACCGGGGTGCTCATTCTCGATCCACAAGCCCCGGTCGGTCAACCCTTGCAGGATGTTTTGGGTGATACCGTACTCGATATCGATCTTACTCCGAACCTGGCGCGGGCCAGCTGCATCATCGGCATGGCACGCGAGATTGCGGCGCTTACCAATCAATCTCTACGGCAACCCTGGCCGCCGACCGATCCCCTCTTAAGCGGCTCCTTTACGGCACAAACAGCCTATGTCACGGTTAGCAGTGCGGATTTGGAACTCTGCCCGCGCTATTCCGCCGCTTTAATCGAAAATGTTACGATTGAGCCATCGCCGCCGTGGATGCAGCGTCGTTTGCAATTGGCGGGTATGCGTCCGATCAACAATATTGTGGATATTACCAATTATTGCATGTTCGAAACCGGTCAGCCTCTACATGCCTTTGATTATGAAACGTTGTCGCTCGACGGGGGGATTGTGGTGCGCTCCGCTCAAGCGGGTGAACGCTTACACACCCTTGACGAAGTCGATCGAACGTTGACGCCGGAGATGCTTTTAATTACCGACGACTCAGGTCCCATCGCGCTGGCTGGTGTCATGGGTGGCGCCGCCACTGAGATTTCGGCCCAAACGCGACATATTTTACTGGAGTCGGCAAATTTCAATTTTATTAACATTCGGCGTACCTTACAGCAACTACGGCTAAGCAGTGAAGCCGGGCAGCGCTTTGGTCGTGGGCTTGACAGCGAGCTTACCCTGCCCGCCTTGGTACGCGCCAGCCGCTTGATGGAGGAACTTAGCGGCGGAGCGTTACAGCCTGAGATTGCCGACACCTATCCCAAACCGCCCAGTCCTAAGACCATTACCCTACGGACGGCACAAGTCACTCGCAGTCTCGGGATGGATTTTAGCATCGAAGACATTTCGCAAATGCTCTCGAGGCTCGATTTTACCTGCCTTGCACACCTGCAAGAGGGCGATCCTCACCTAGAGATTGGGGTGCCCAGTTATCGTTTGGATGTGTCGATTGAGGCCGATCTTATCGAAGAAGTTGCACGGATGCACGGCTACGACAACATTCCTCTGTCACTGATTAATGATGTGCTGCCACCTCAACGCTCGCAGCCGCTGCTGGAAGGTTTAGAGCAGACCCGCAATATTCTCGTCGGCTGTGGACTGACGGAGATTCTATCATATGCCATGACCAGCCTGGAGAGTATTAACCGCGCGCGGCCGGACGCAGCGGCGGCGAACCCTGAAGACTATATTCGCCTGGCCAATCCGATTAGCCAGGAGCGTGAATTTCTGCGTCAGACGCTTCTGCCGAGCATGTTCGAGACCTTGCGGGCCAACCGTCGATATCGGCAACGCATGCTGCTGTTTGAAATCGGCCGTGTGTATCTACCGGAACCCGGCCAGGACTTACCATTGGAACAGCGCTGGCTGGCCATGGCTGTAACCGGAACGGTACAGCCGGCCTCTTGGCATCAGGGGAAAGAGGTGCCGCTACTTGGTTTTACCCATCTGAAAGGGGTGCTTGAAACGCTCGTGCAACGTTTAAATGTTCCCAATCTGCGTTTTCACACCACCCAACACCCTACTTTAGCAGCAGGCAAAACGGCAGCCCTGGAAGTGGGTGGTGACACCGTTGGTATTGTCGGTGAAGTTCATCCGCAAGTGTGCGAACGTTTTGATTTGCCCGAGCAACCAATCGCCATGCTCGAACTCAACCTTGATCTGCTACTGGCGCATCGTCAACCGCGTCGCTATCAGGCAATCTCTCGCTTCCCGGCAGTCCTGGAAGACATGGCGTTGGTGGTCGACGTTGATACGCCGGCACAGGCCGTTGAAGATGCAATTCGTACGACTGCTGGTGACCTGCTACGCCATATTGAACTCTTCGACCTTTATCAGGGTGAACCCATTCCGTCGGGCAAGAAAAGTTTGGCCTATGCCCTGACCTTTCAGGCCGAAGATCGCAGTCTGACCGAGGACGAGATTCGCGCTATTTACCAGCGCATTCAACAGCATACGGCGGCCGAGCTTGGCGCTCAGCCGCGACAGTAGCAACAACATCCTTCTCTCTTTCTAGCCGGCTCGTCTTGCCATACCTTGCGCCCTCCGCTTTGATGCATGTAAATCACCGGTCAGGATAGCAAATCTCGCCTCAACCAGCAAGGTGGGGAACTTTAAAGACTTCGACAGTTTGATAGCCGTTTAGCCATTGACATGACCCGTCCAAATTGTGTATGTCTGGCCAGAGGCTTCCCCGGGTGGCAGCCAAAATGAGGCATAATGACGGATGGATCTCGAACGACAGTGTATTTTTGGAGGCGAACGATGTACGATCTGTTACTTAAAGGCGGCACCGTGGTTGATGCGTCTGTTAATCTGAACGGCGTTCACGATATTGCTGTACAGGATGGTAAAATTGCCCGCACCGCACCGACTATCGACAGCGAGGAGGCGGCCCAGGTCGTTGATGTATCCGGTAAGATTGTGACGCCGGGGTTGATTGACTTGCATGCGCATGTGTTTGGCGGCTTTATTAGCAACGGCGTTCACCCTGATGTGGGCGGCGTCTATGCTGGCGTTACCACCATTGTAGATGCCGGTAGTTCAGGCTGCGCCACCTTTAGTGGTTTTCCCAACCATGTCATACCTAAGTGTGAAACGGAAATTATTCCCTTTATGCATATCTGTCAAACCGGTCTCGCCACCACCCCTGATATCGTTGCGGAAAGCAGTATCGATCTGGATGCCACCTTACGGGTGGCAGATCAATATAAAGGGCTGATTCGTGGTATTAAAGCCCGTATGGTCTCCCCGGCGCTGGAGATTTTCGGTATGGAAATGCCCAAGCTGGCCAAGCGCGCTGCCCGCGAAAGCGGTACCAGGCTGATGGTGCATATTGGCGATACCGAGAAACGTTATGATCCGAATGTGATTCGCTCCTTACTTCCCATTCTGGAGCCAGGCGATATTCTCACCCACTACTTTACCGCCAATCCTGGCGGTGTTCTTGACGCCAACGGTAAGCTGGTCCCCGAGGCGCGTGAAGCTGCCGATCGAGGTGTGTGGCTGGATACCGCGCATGGCCGAAAAAATTTCAGCTTTGACGTCGGCCGCCGTATTATCGATCAGGGGTTATTGCCGCACTGCATTAGCACCGATCTCACCGTCCCCGGACGCTTGAACACCGTGCACAGCATGACCGAAATTATGACCCGTTTTCTCGCCCTGGGCTTCACCCTGCAGCAAGTCATTACCATGTGTACGACAAATCCGGCCAAGGCAATCGGCGAGCAACACCGCATCGGCAGCCTGGCAGTGGGGCTACAAGCCGACATTTCAGTCCTGGCGATCAACGAGGGCGACTGGGTGGTGTATGATATCCTGGGAGAGGCGCTACGCTGTGAGCAAGCCTTCGTACCAACCCTGACCGTCAAACGGGGTAACCTGTTCACCCCCGATTGGGGGCCACGTCCCTGGGGTTGGGAGCCCGACACCTGGGCCGAGATGACCGGCAATGCGGTCAGCTTCATCGATTGTTGCTAAGTCGCTGTAAATTTCTCGTTGCCTTTAGTATGCAGCCGTGATATAACGGCGCACACAGAAGAGTAGCCAATGAGCTAACGCGTCCGCTGCTGGTGTGTCATTCCTGTGCCTATCCGTGTACGTAAGGCTACCCAAGGCGTTTTTTTGGACAACCTGGTGAGGAGGGAGACGGGATGAAATTACGTAAGAAGATGGTATGGACACTCATCGTATTGGTCGGTATTGCCTTGTTTGGTGCCGGCAGTACAGCATTGGCAGAGAGCCCGAAGCGGGGCGGCAAGCTGGTTGTCGCGTTTGGCGCTGACCATCGGGGTTTGGAGCCCCACTACGCCATTGGCTGGGAGACCCTGTGGCTGTCAATGAACCTTTACAATAGCCTGGTCGGCCTCAGCGAGAAGTATGAAATCGTACCCGAAATCGCCAAATCGTGGGAGGTGAGCACGGATGGCCTGACCTATACGTTCCACCTGCACG
>JAPULM010000281.1 GCA_027294925.1 bacterium | reverse complement strand
ACTGACTCGGCAGTTCGACCGCATCCCACTCCACATTACTAATGCCGGCCGCCATCCCATAATCAACCGTGGTTAGCATGTGTTGGAGACCATGACCAAATTCGTGAAACAAGGTCTTAACTTCAGTAAACGTCATCAACGAGGGTTTGCCATCTACCGGTGGTGTCTGATTGCATATCAAATACGCCACTGGTAAACGCACGCTCTGGCCAGAGGGCGCCAGGAGACGGCTTCGCCCGACGCATTCATCCATCCAGGCGCCATCACGTTTTTCAGCTGGACGGCTGTAGGGATCAAGATAAAACGCAGCTATTTCATTTGCGGATTGGTCATAAACACGAAAAAAACGTACATCCTCATGCCATACGTGCACCTCTCCATCGGCTGCGACAATCTTAATACCAAATAGCTGCTCGGCAAGCGCAAACAGACCTTCGAGGACACGAGGCAATGGGAAATAGGGTCTAAGGTCTTCGTCGTTAAACGCATAACGGTGTTCACGAAGTCGTTCAGACCAATAGGGTAAATCCCAATGACATAACGCTTCAGCCTCTGGCGCTGCCTGCTCCCTGGCAAAGTCTTGAATGTCGTTCAAATCCTGCTGTGCGGCCTTCAAGGAGGCTTGCCGCAGTTCTTCGGACAGACGTTCAATCGCCTCGACATCCGGCGCCATTTTGCTAGCCAGGCTTAACGCCGCGTAGGTATCATAACCCAGCAAATGTGCCTTCTCTCGCCGTAACCGCAAGATACGCTCAATGAGTGGCGTATTGTCGTGTTCACCGGAACTCGCTCGGGTAATAAAGGCGCTATACAGCTGTTCACGTAGATCACGGCGCCGGCTATGTTCCATGAATGGCCCGAAGCAAGGGTAATCCAGCGTAATACGCCATGGACCTTGCTCGGCAGTCGCCTCCTCCTCTCCCGACTCACGTGCTGCTTGGGCTGTCATTTCCAACAAGCTTGGGGGCAATCCTGCAATTTCAGCAGGCGTCCGAAGGGTAATGGAAAATTCTTTCGTGGCGTCGAGAACATTGTTGCTAAACTGCGTTCCCAACTCAGCGAGTTGTTGTTGAATTTCATTAAAACGCTCGCGTGCTTGTCCGTCTAAACCCACACCAGCTAAGGTTGCATCCAAGATCAACGCATCAATGATGCGGTGCTGAGCAGATTCCAGGCTTTGCCAAAGCGTACTGTCCCGGATGGCTTTGAGGGTCTGAAAAATGACCGAACTTTGCCCCACACGAAGCGAAAATCTGACGATCTCAGGTTGAACTTCCTGATAGACCTCACGCAGGGCTTCGCTATTCTGGACTCCCATCAGATGACCCACAATTCCCCACATGGTCGACAAACGGTCGCTTAAAGATTCAAGGGGCTCAACAAGCCCCTCCCAGCTGGGTAGGGCATTTTTTTCAAGCTGCTCTAGGCGCTCTTCGAGCTCGCTTAGCAACTGACGAACAGCAGGTGCCACATGGGTGGTTTGAATCAGGTCGAAGCGAGGCAATGAGACATTTAATAACAGCGGGTTTTCAAGTTCCGAACCGTTCATGTTGTTTCCTCAAGCAGAAATATCAGGGTCGTTAACGCCCAAGGCCATCGCGATCGGCTATTGATCATGCGGGCGTCTCAGATTACACTGCCACAAAGCATACCCTGAGCGGCCCACTCCGACAACACTCTGGAGGTGTGAACGATGTCCGATCTACCACTAGATCGTCAACCGATCAGCCAATTAGCCCAACAAATTCAAGCCGGTGATCTTTCCCCCGTCACCTTGACCGAACATTATCTCAACCGTATCCAAGCACTCGACCCCACCCTGCATGCCTTCAGGTTGGTGTGCCCTGATCGTGCTTTAGCCGAGGCGCAGGCAGCTGCATTGGTTTTACAGTCCGGTCATCAGGTAGGGCCGTTGTACGGCATTCCTTTTGCTGCCAAAGACCTCTTTGATGTTAAAGGGCTACCGACCACGGCAGGCTCCGACTTGCTCAGCGATAACATCGCGCCCGCAGATGCAACCGTCATACGTCAGCTGCGACAATCCGGAATGATATTACTGGGCAAAACACATACGGTTCAATTTGCCTATGGCGGCGTCGGCATTAACCACCACCACGGCACACCGCATAACCCCTGGCACAAAACGCACCACGTGCCTGGTGGATCTAGCAGTGGTTCAGGCGTTGCAGTGGCTGCCGCTATGGTGCCCATGGCACTTGGCAGCGATACGGGGGGGTCGGTGCGCATTCCGGCGGGGTTATGTGGCGTGGTTGGTTTAAAGACTACCGTCGGCCAGGTCAGTAGGGCAGGGGTATTCCCCCTAAGTTGGAGCCTAGATTCAGTCGGCTCTCTCACCCAATGCATAGAGGATGCGGCGCTTGTCTATCAAGCCATGCGAGGCATCGATACGGCTGATCACACCACCCTTGGCTGCCAACCCCAGGACGTCATCAGTGCTCTAAAAGACGGTGTGAAAGGGCTCCGTCTGGCGTTTGCCGAATCGGTGTTTTGGGACGATGCGAATACTGAGGTGGTTCATGCGGTACGGGGATGTGGGGAGATTTTTACGGATTTAGGCGCGCAAGTTACAAGCATTCATTTCCCTCAAGCTGCTCAGGCGCAAGTCCTTAACCCGCGTGGTCTGGTGATTGCCGCAGAAGCTTATACCATCCACCAAAAACGCTTGACTGCACACAGCGAGGCATTTGATCCGATTGTAGGGCAGCGTATTTTGCAGGGTAAATCAATCCCCGCCTATGAATATCTCACCACCTCACGCGCCTGGACAGCGCTGCGCGCCGAAGCGCAACGAACCTTACAGGACATCGATGCGTTACTCGTTCCCACCACAATGATTCCAGCCCTTCCGGTTGATGAAGTTGACGCTGATCTGGACACCTATAGCAAACACAACTTGCAATATCTTCGCAATACGGCAATTGGCAATATTTTGAACTTGTGCGGCTTATCCATTCCCTGCGGCTATACCAAACAAGGCTTACCTATTGGCTTAATGATCTACGCCAAACCGTTTGATGAATCCATTCTTTTACGTATCGGATACGCCTATGAGCAAGCGACGCCCGAGTCTCGCAAAGCACCTGATTTGTCGTGGGTGAATGCTTGATCGCATCGGAAACTAGAATAGATTAAACTCGACACACAACAATTGTAGTTGTATGATACTGACCCTTGCACACATCAATAAAGACTGCACTACCGTCCAAAGGGCAAAGGGATACAGAGTCATGGTTGCCCACATAACCGGTATCACGAAGAAAGGCAAACGGCATGAGTGAGGCTACCACTTCGAGGGTCCAATTCTAACAACCAATATCCGGGCAAGTGGGCAGTCTACGCTGTCGCCGAATGGTCCAATTAAACGATTTCATGATAGGACAATTCTGTGAAAACAAACCGTGTTAAGGAACTGTGGAAACAGGGTAAACCAGCTATCCAAGGTTGGTGTTCAACCGGCAACCCTTATATCGCTGAGTTAATGGCGCACGCAGGGTTTGACGCTGTCGTTATCGATTGGCAGCATGGTGTGGGCGTAGGGCCTGAATCTGTTGTGGCTTGTATTCAAGCCATTGGCAGCTCTGATGCAACGCCTATTGTTCGCCTACCACGTAATTCACCGGAATATATCTCATACGTCCTCGACGCCGGCGCCTATGGCGTCATTGTTCCTATGGTCAACACGTCTGAAGCGGCGCAGGCAGCAGGCAGTGGATGTCGCTTTGCCCCCCGTGGCACGCGTAGTGTTGCAGGCAACCGTCCAACCCTATCCGAGCCACTCGTCGATTACATCAAACGCGCCAATGACGACGTCATTTGCCTGGTGATGGTGGAAACCGTGCAGGCCTTAGAAAACGTCGAAGCGATTGCCAAAGCGCCGGAAATTGACGGTTTATACATCGGACCTAGCGATTTGTCATTAGACATGGAGATCGGCTTGACGGAATGGCCAGATGACCAACGACACATCGATGCCGTTGAACGCATCTTTGCTGCCGCCAAAGCGAATGGCATTGTCGCCTGTCACCATGGCAGCGGCCCCAAAGAATCAGCCAAATTTGTCAACATGGGCTCAATGCTTTGCCAGCTTGGCAATGAGATTCGTATGCTGACGGGTGCAACAGCAGAGGCCATTAAAACCTTTCGTGAAGCGCTCGGTTAAGGTTCGTCCTCCAACAGTCGTCAATTCCGGGTGATCTGTCCGTGATCAACACATGTCAATGACAAACAGAAACCCTCGCCTGCTACAACGCTTGCCTTTTTTCTACGGCTGGATCGTGATTGCTGTCGCCTTCGTCACCATGGGTATTGGCGTCAATACCCGCACGGCGTTTTCGCTCCTGTTTCCACCCATTCTGGCAGAATTCGGTTGGCAACGCGGGATAACAGCGGCGGCATTTTCAATTGGCTTTATGGCCTCAACGCTATATGCCCCCTTTCTGGGCATGCTGATGGATCGTGTTGGACCTCGTTGGGTGATTTCGTTCGGGGTTCTTCTGGTTAGTAGCGGTATGCTTCTTGCCACCTTGGTCAGTCAAATCTGGCATCTCTACTTGACGCTCGGGGTGATGGTGGTTGGCGGAAGTATTTTTCTCAGTTACATTGGACATTCCCTGTTTCTTCCCAACTGGTTCGTGCGCAAGCGGGGTCTAGCCACCGGCATCGCGTTTTCAGGCGTTGGGGTCGGCTCAATCATTCTGTTTCCCTGGCTACAAACCCTCATCGCGAAGCTGGGGTGGCGACAAGCCTGTTGGTCCCTCGCCTTACTGCTCTTGACCACTCTTTTGCCGCTCAATTTGATTTTCCAACGCCAACGGCCGGAACCGCTTGGCTTATCTCCGGATGGCGACACGCCTGCCGATCCTGCTGGTTTACCGACCTCGAGTACGGACAATGTGGTTGATCACGCTTGGGTGGCAGTTGAGTGGACCTTATGGCGTGCGCTTCATACGGCCAAATTCTGGTGGGTATTCGTCGCCTTCTTCAGCGGCCTTTTCGCCTGGTATATGGTGCAGGTACACCAGACAAAATATCTTATGGAAATTGGTTTTGATGCTGACCTCGCCGCTTATGCCCTGGGTTTTGTTGGCTTCACAGGCATCGTCGGGCAAATTGGGCTGGGCCATCTATCGGACCGCATCGGCCGTGAATGGGTTTGGACCATCAGCACCTTGGGGTATGTCATCTGCTACAGCGCACTTCTACTCATGCAGATCTACCCGAACACCCTGATGTTGTATCTGGTTGTGGGTTCACAAGGGCTTCTTGGTTACAGTCTGGCCGCGGTATTTGGCGCGGTTCCGGCTGAGATCTTTCAGGGTAAACATTATGGTACCATCTTTGGCACGCTCAATCTCGCCTCGAGCACCGGTGCTGCAGCAGGCCCTTGGGTGGCAGGCTTCTTATACGACCGTACTGGTAGTTACAACCTGGCGTTTTGGCTCGCCATTTGTTTCAGCTTTATCTCCATGCTCTGCATGTGGTGCGCAGCACCACGCAAAGTGCGTGTTGTTGCGGGTCGTATCCCTGCTCTTAAGAAACGCCAATCTTAATGTTCCAACAAAGCAAAAAGCAGCACTTATGCGACCCACCCGCGTTCAAGATACGTGACGGTACCAACTTGGGTGGTGGTAAGTTGCTGCTGATATACCCCAGCTGATGTTGTGCGTTCAGAGCAGTAGGTTCTGCTTTCGACATTCAGGTCTGCTTGTAAATTTGTCTCGGACAGTGCCTCATGTAGGATGCGGCCATCTACCGTAGTGGGTATTTCGTATCCCATCAGATGAATAAGGGTTGGCATGATATCGATCGTTCCACTAGGTAATAGACTTTCTTTGCCCTCTTGAAAAGCCGGACCATAGGCGACACACACATTATGTAGCTCATGCTGACTTAATCCACCATGGGTGCCGCCACCCACGGCCAAATTCGAATCGTCATAACAGCCGCCGACAATCCCATTCACATCCATTTCCTCATCGCTTCGCATGACAAACACGATATCCCCCGTACGGACATGGTCGTTCAATGCTAGCGATGTTGAAAACGTTCCGGGACTCAGGCCTTCAACATCATTTTTTGCAGCTGTAAAGAGAGAACCGCACCAGGGCTGCTCCTGCATCCAGGCTACAATCTTATTCACTAGCTTGGGATTATGATCAGCGAGATGAATGGAGCCAGGTGAGCCAGGAACAATACCCACCTTGTCATCACTATAGAACCCATGCCCGGCTTGCAGACCGAGTGCGCTAAGGGCGTCACCGACCCGTACTTGTTGCCGCACAGAAATGTGACCATGATCCGATAACACCACAAGATTCAAGCTTGCACTCTGACCCAGCGTAGGTATCCAATCCATAATGCGGCCCAAACAATCATCAGCAGCACGAATCGACTCAAGACTCTCAGCTGAGCCTATGCCGCAATAATGGTACGTCTTGTCAGGGTCAGAAAACCACAGAATGCTTACCCGCGGTTGATATATAGGGTAGACATGATCGATAAAAACATCGGTGATATACCTTAAACGGGCCTGATCCGGGGTGCCGGCTTCTGGCAGCGGACCAAATTTCGCCAAAATTGATTCGGCATCAGCGGCGGGATAACATGGTGCTAAACCATGAGTGGAAAATCCCATTCCGCCGAGCATTTTAACCTTATGGTGCATCAGTCGATTGGAGCCGGTCGTTCCAGAACTAATGGCAACCATCCGATCCCCGTGTGAGGCTAAAATCTCGCCCAGGCTAGGGGTACTAAACAAGGCACCCTGATAATAGACGTCTGCCGCTTCCACCACATCGTATTGCCCACAATCAAGGGGTTGATGCGGAGATATAGAAGGTTCAAAAATTGAATTATTGACGATGCCATGCGTTCCGGAATTGGCCCCGGTCACTAACGAGCTAACATTCACTCGCGTTACGGTGGGAAAAACCGCATGATGCTGACGAAAGAATACACCTCGCTCAGCAAGTCGAAGCAAATTCGGTGTCAGCTCAGGCGTCACCATATCGGCCCGAAGGCCATCTAAACCAAGGATCAGGAAACGGTCAGTCGACATAGATTTGCTTTCCTATTCCATAAGAAATCTTACTCAGATTTGATTCCTAAACTTTGCATAAAACGGTGTCTGATAAAGGTAGGACTCTTAGGTGGGCGTCCGGGTGCCCGTTGTTGATCAATGTGCGCCACAATAATCCATGGGCCGGGATCTTGCATCGCGCGGGCAAACACCTGCTTAAAATCAGACAACGTCTCAACTGATGCCACCTGCTCGAAGCCGGCTCCCCTAGAAATTTCAGCCAAGTCTGTACGATATGCCGTATGCGTCGGCTGTCCTCCAGTTAACTCGAATTGTCGATTGTCCCAGATGACATGTACGAGATTAGCCGGCAAGCGACTGGCGGCAGTTGCCAAGGAATTCAGATTCATCAGCAAAGCGCCATCCCCATCGAGCACAATAACTTTTTGATGTGGTCGCGCCATAGCCAACCCAAGTCCCATTGATGAGGCCATCCCCATCGAATTCCACATATAAAAATTCTGGGGTCGATCGCCGGCACTAAACAAATCAAATTTTGCATTGCCCAAGGAAGCGATCACTGGTTCATCGGTTAAGCAGGCTAAAATCGAACGTGTGGCCTGTAAACGATTCATCATCTTTTTGACCTCTATTTTTCATCTTTCCAGCCCGCCAGCTGGGTGGAAATTAGCACGGCTACGGGATGCTCAAGCGTATAGGTCAACTTGAGGGCTCCTTGTACCTGAATAGCCACTTCGTCGGGTCGTGTGAGCACGAAATAAGGAACATTCAGGGATTCAAGAATGGGACGTAGTGCACGACCCATAGGCACCTGAGTGGCATTGAATTCACCAAGTTCGCCGCGAAATCCAATGAACATCGGGATAGGGATTTGATACGGTATGGCTAGCGAAGCGATGGCATTAAGGGCATTTCCAAGTCCAGAAGTCGGCATCAAAATCGTCCCACGCTGCCCGCCGACAAACTGCCCTGTAGCAACCCCAATCCCTTCCTCTTCACGAGCCAGAGGTAATATATCAAAAAAATTGTCTTGCCGAGCGCAACTTAAAATTTGTTCACCCATCGCATCAGGGACATGGCTAATAAAATGGATCTGAAAGGCTTTTAATTGATCAACAATACAAGCAGCCCAAGACATGTACAGTTATTTCCTCATTTTAATTAAAAACATTGAGAACCTTGATCAAACAATTCGTAGCATCTACGTCTCACAACAACGCTTAAGATGTCCTTATACATGGTCATGGTGGAAAAAAAGCCGATAATCAAAGCATCATACATTACCGCTATGCTACCGTTCAATACCAGCGTTGCCATTACAGATGGCAGCTAAGTGATGCCAACATGCACATCTGTAAAAGATAATGAATTCATCCAAAGATGCGTGAGGAAAAATATTGATCATCTTTATTTTCTATATTTGACCTTAGTGTTATTTAGGTGTAGGATAGCCGTCGTTCCACCCGACGATAATCAATATTATATCTCTGAAGGAGAAAATGATGCCTCCATCCGTCCTTGAGATGGCTAAAGATCTCGTTATGGCCCAGATCCAAGCTGGTGCTTTGCCAATTGAAGATATGCAATATGAGTTACAAAAAACATACGCTAGTCTTATAGAACTCAAAGAGATGGAGGACTCAGGTAACATTAGTCCTATTCCGTCAATCACCAGTCCCTTTGAACGCGTTGATTGGCGTAAGAGTATAACGAAACATGCCATTACTTGTCTTGAGTGTGGCTCCTCGTACAAGCAGCTTTCCGTCAGACATCTGCGCGAGCATGACCTCGATGCCCGTTCCTACCGAACGAAATATGGTATTCCGAGGAATCAGCCGCTGTCAGCCAAAGAAACCACCGCCATGCGGAAGAAAATTGTTCAAAAAAGTCGTCCATGGGAAAAAGCACCGACCTATATAAAAGCCCATGAAGCAAAGCCGGAAACCACTGCGGCCAAGGGTAAAAGCACGAATAGGAAGCGAGCAGCCGCTACGGCTTAACAAGATGCAAGCCCAAGGGGCCTCTAAACCTCTGGGCTTGCATAAATGTTAGCCACCCCCTTCACAGACGCAAGACTTCCTGCAACATCACGCGCCCGCGCAGCGCCTTGCTCTGCTATTTGTCGACAAAGCCCGGTATATTTTGCCGGGTCTAATAATTCTGTCACTTGCTGGGGTGTAAAATGCGTCATGACACGTGCATCCAGAGCTAACAAATCCTCAAATGATTGTCCTCCAGTCGAGGCCGCCTGCGCCGCTTCGTAGACCACATCATGCGCACGCTGACGGCCAATATGTCGACCCAGATCAAGCATAAGCGCCTCAGCCATAATCAAGCCGCCTGACAAATCAAGATTACGTCGCATACGTTCAGGGAACAGTTGTAATCCCTGAAAAATCACCACCAGTCGTTGCAATATATCACCGGTCAAAACACAGGCTTCGCTTAATGCATGATTGAACATGACACTTGTTGTTCGGTCAGCCTCATGCTCGGTTTGCATCGCTTCCAAGGCAAGAGGGACCAAGGCTCGAAGCTGAGCTGCGAAAGCGACAATATCCTGGGCGAGTTTGGGATTGCGTTTCTGCGGCATCGTGCTACTACCAACGGTACCAGCCGGCACAGGTTCTTCTACCTCACCGAATTCTTGCTTCATTAATGTATAGATCTCACGGCCCACTTTACTGCTGGTTGCAGCGATCAGCCCTAAGAGGGTGACATACTCAGTCAGGTGATCACCGATCGTGCGGGCAGCTACCGGCATGCTCGCCATGCCAAGATGCTGAGCCATTTTCTCTTGTGTCGCCGGACCCAGTTCGCCGAGTGAAGCGCTGGTGCCAGCACCTCCACCAAGCATGGTCACAAAAACACGTTTCTCGCATTCACGCAAGCGTTCAATATGGCGACAAAACTCATCGATCCAAATAGCGACTTTAAAACCAAAGGTAGCAGGAACGGCATGTTGGCCATGCGTCCTGCCAGGAAGTAACATATCCTTCGAACGTTCAGCAAGGTCTGCTAGGGTCTCAAGCAGGACACGTAATTGAGCAAGGAAGATGGCGTGAGCCTGTCGCACCCGCAGCAGTTGTCCAGTCTGGGTAATATTTTGGGTAGTGGCGCCCCAATGAATATACCCCCCTGCATCGCCCTCGCACACCCGGTCCAACTCCCAGATAACAGGTACAAGGGAATGACCGGTACGAGCCAAGCCTGAGCGGATATTATCCAGATCTAAATTGTCGAGCTTGGCCTTGCGAGTGATCTCTTCGGCCGCATGCCGAGGAATAACGCCTAGCTCAGCCTGTGACTGGGCCAGTGCGACTTCTACGTCCAACCAAGATTGGAAGCGAGCCGATTCGGTAAATAAAGCACGCACCCCCGGATCTTCGATACGGTATGCGGTCGGTTCCTCCTGCATGATGTCCTCCCTAATCAACGACCTATCTCAATGGTAAGAGCCGTAACCATCACAACCGAGCTCTACTGACGGTGCAACAAGGCAAGTTTACCCTGTGTCAAGCGGCCCTCCAGCCGACGATGTGCCTCGGCAGCCTGGTCCCAACTAAAGGTTTCCGTAATATAGGGATTCACTTCACCAGCTGCAATTAAAGGAAGCAGATTTGCAACGCCACGGCTCCAAATGTCCGCTCGCTGCCATGCGTTAAAAACACCGAAAGAAGACCACTGTAAACTTTTAGGCTGCAAATCATCCATGCCGAGCTGAGGCGAACCGGAAGCACGGCCAAAGCTGACTAATTTACCGAAAACTCGTAACGCGTTCACATCATCAGCACAAGTGGAAGCCCCAACCGCATCAAACACAACATCCACCCCTCGTCCGCCGGTCAACTCTTGCACCGCGGTGGCAAAATTGTCACGTTGATAATTAATCACGTGATCGGCGCCAAACCGTTTGGCTGTCTCCATTTTATCATCCGAACCAACAGTTCCGATGATCGTCGCCCCACAACGTTTAGCGATTTGCGACAACATGATGCCAACCCCACCAGCCGCTGCATGGACAAGAATGGTATCACCAGGCTGTACACCGGCAGTAGTATGAATAAGATGCCAGGCGGTAAATCCTGTCATTGGGAAAACCCCGCCTACTTCGTCGCTAATCTCATCTGGTAAGGGGACAACCTGCGCAGCCGGTACGACTAATAAGTCTCCATAACCACCGCCAAGACAAATAGTCGCGACCCGCTGGCCTATTCGTAAATGCTGCACCCCTTCGCCAAGCCCTTCGACTGTCCCACTGGCTTCTATCCCAGTGACAACCGGTTCGGGAACCCGCCCCCCTTCACCACGCCCATAACGGCGGACGCCAACATCGCGAAAATTAACCCCACTCACCGACACTTGAATACGCACTTGTCCATGCCCCGGCACGGGATCCGGAACCTCTAAAAGTTGCAGAACGTCAGGTTCTCCGGTCTCGGTAAAGGCAACCGCACGCATATAAACTCCTTGTAAAAATTATCAATGGTGCTGGGCAGTGTACGGCGATGCTTAATGGGGGTCAAGAGAAACATGACTCGAGCGCTTGACGGCCCAAACCTACTGAGGCATGATGCACGATGGACTCAAGTTTGATCAACGTTTATCTCTCTCACCGGATATTGAGGAGCTGACCATGCCAGTTGCGGGTACGAGTTTGAGTAGCCTACGCCCCCTCATTCAAAGCACCCATGGTCTTGTCGTGGCGAGTCATCCAAGCGCAGCAATGATTGGTTTAGACATTTTAAAACAAGGTGGGAACGCCATTGATGCCGGTGTTGCTGTCGGACTGGCGCTGAATGTCGTGCATGCGCATGAATGTAATTTTCTTGGTGTAGCGCCGACTGTTTTGTACCGTGCCAGTACCAAAGAAATCATACAGATTGATGGTCTAGGGGTCTGGCCGAAAGCAGCCTCTGTAGAATATTTCCAACAACAGCATCAGGGAAAAATGCCGCCAGGCATTCTACGGGCTTTAACACCCGGTGCGGCTGATGCATGGTGCACCGCCTTGGCCCGATTCGGTAGCATGCGTTTCGCTGATGTGGTCGAAGCTGCGATCAGTTTAGCAGAAGACGGATTTCCGACTTACCGCTTCTTATCAACCGCGATCAAAAATGCACCTGATATTTATAGTCGCTACCCAGGTAATGCGGCAGTATTCATGCCGAACAATCGCCCTCCGGAAATTGGGGAAATCTTATATCAAAAAGACCTTGCCGTGACATTTCGCCGCCTCATTGAGGTCGAAAATAAGTACCGGCACCATGGCCGTAGTCGGGCCATACAGGCTGCAAGAGATGAAGTTTATAAAGGCGCCTTGGCCGAACAAATTGTGGCTTATTGTCAAGCAGAAGGCGGCCTCATGACAATGGATGATCTCCTCGCCTACCAGGTACGATGTGAACCGGCAATCACCGTAAATTATCATGGCTATGACGTTTATGGTACTGGTCCATGGGGACAGGGTCCCGTTTTTCCTCAGGCGCTTAAAATCGTTGAAGGATTTGACTTACAAGCCATGGGGCATAACACAGCAGAATACATCCATACGATCATCCAAGCTCTCAATTTGGCCTTTGCTGACCGCGAGCAATATATTGCAGACCCCGCATTCGTTGATGTACCGCTTGATGCCTTGTTGGCCGAAACATACTTACAACGACGCCGTAAACTCATTGATCCCTCTAGGGCCTGGCCTGCAATGCCGCCACCTGGTAATCCCCGTGACGTTAAGGCCATCCTTGATGAAGCCGCACGTATTAAGATAACAAGCGGCGTTGAAACCTGTGTTGAGGACGCGACTGGTGGGACATCCTACTTTGGTGTCGTTGATCAGGAAGGCAATATGTTTTCCTGCACACCAAGCGAAGGCGCCAAGTCCGGTCCTATAGTCCCCGGTCTTGGTCTAGCCATCTCATTGCGAGGCTCTCAATCCAAGCTGCAACCAGGCCATCCGGCGGCCCTTGGACCAGGCAAGCGTCCTCGTCTTACTCCGGCTCCTGCTCTTGTTCTGCGGGATGGGCAACCGGTGATGGTGCTTGGCGGATATGGCGGCGATCACATCCCGCAAGGCACCTTACAAGTATTCCTGAATGTGGTCGAATTTGGTTTTGACCCTCAAGAAGCCATCGAAGAGCCTCGCTGTTATACCTATAACTTTCCAAATTCTTCGTATCCTTACAATTATTTCCCGGCACTCATGCGGGCTGAAGGTCGCATTTCGTCCGCTGTTCTTGACAACCTCCGACAGCGCCATCATAACGTTGAATCATTACCTAATTGGTGGGAAGGGTCTTGTCTTTACGGAGTGATCAAACGCAATCCATCAACCGGGATATTACAAGGTGGTGCTGATCCACGCGGTGAAGCCTATGCCGTTGGTTATTAACTGAATTTCTAAAAAACGTCCTCAAAAGTCAATCCTGGCCCGCTCCAGATTAGAAGTTCTCCGCCCTGCAGCGCCTCTCAAGGTGCTTCGCTGAGCCCCTCTTTCGCTACCTTTACAGCATTGTCCTCTGTTTTATCGCATACGCAACCGTTCATTATTACCCTGCCCGGCACAGTATAACATTCCATCACGGAGGAGAAAATCCGCCAAAACGCTCGTCTTGCCTGTGATATGCGTACAAATCTGCAGAAATCCATCACCAGCATAGATCTTAAGCCTAACAATTCATCAGACAATTCATTTATGGTCTGTAGTACTTGTGCATTTTATATAACCTAAACATAACTTCATAAAATTTAAGACTCAACTCGTAAAACATAAATATATAAAGCTAGGTAATAACATTTCAGACTTAAGAAAGTATTAGGCTCTGCCGATGTTAGGACATATTGATAGGTAAATTTTCTTATGCTCTACGGACGCTATATCAACTATCATGTTCATCTAAATTACTTAACAACAGTGATTTAAAAATCCATGGAAATTAAGGGTTACAAAATTGAAGGGCAACTGGGTCAAGGGGGCATGGCGATGGTCTACCGTGCAATTCAGGCATCACTAGATCGTCCTGTTGCCTTAAAGGTCATGAACCCGTTATTTGCAGACAACCCTCAATTCACCGCTCGTTTTTTGGAAGAGGGTCGACTACTCGCCTCATTACGTCATAACCACATCATGACCATCTATGACATCGGGGTATGTGACAATCTGCATTATATATCAATGGAATATGTTGATGGCGGGGACTTAAAACAGCGCATCCGTAACGGCATTTCGCCGCTCACAGCCCTTGATTACATCATCACTATAGGCAGCTGTCTGCATGTTGCCCATGCCTCCAGAATCGTTCATCGAGATGTTAAACCGGTCAACATTCTCTTCCGCAATGATGACACCCTATTGTTAGCTGACTTCGGTATAGCCAAACAGCTAGTTGGAAGAAAAAGCATCACGATTACCGGCAGCCTCGTGGGTAGCCCTTATTATCTAAGTCCGGAGCAGGCTCTTGGCGTGAAAATCGACGGCAGAGCTGACATCTATAGCCTTGGCATCGTTCTTTTCGAGATGCTCATGGGAAAGAGACCATTTGACGGCGACTCCCAGATTGATGTGGCCCTTAAACACATTGAAGGCAATTTGCCGCCGTTGCCACCCATGCTTTCCCACTTCCAGCCTTTACTTGACAAAATGACCGCTAAACAAGCACATGACCGTTTTCGTGATGCAGCAAGTATGCTGCAAACCGCTCGCCATCTGAGGGACTCACACCAATGGGATAGCGCTACACGTGTGTCTTCAACATCTCATACGTACCCCGGTTTTGACGATACAACCGTTGTCTATCTAGCAGACAGTCAAGACGACCCACATGACAACGCCATCTCTCCAGATAAAACGCCAACTTCAAATGACCAACCAAAGGCTGGAGGAGAAAACAAGACCTATGCAAAAACAACAGCTCGGGGGTTGGCGAAAAAAGGAGGAATCGCAGCAGGACTATGTGTCTTAGCACTCTTTACCACCCTCTTAACCGTTGGTCTGCCAGAATTTACCATCACCACCCCTCGACTAGAAATTAATGCAGAAGAAACTTTTCCCGCAACCACCGAGAACATAAAAGAAAGAACATTTGAAGAACCGATCAAGATCAAGCCTCACACGGTCATTGAGTACGCCCTACCGTCTGAACTCATCCTACAAAACACCCAGACTCAACAAGTAAAGCGTGTAAACGAGGCCAAAGCACCGAAACTCGCCAGGTTGGAACAAATAGATCGGTTACTGAACGCAGCTCAAATCGCCTTATCTGAATATAGACTAACCCGCCCTGCCGGAAATAACGCCTATGCTTACTACCATGAGGTGCTAAGAATAGAACCGTCAAACCATCAGGCCAACAACGGTCTAACGCAGATTGCTGATCGTTATCTTCACTTAGCGCGAAAGGCATTATCGAAAGGGCAACAGGAAAAAGCTGAGCATTACACAAGGAGTGGCCTGAAGGTCAAAAAAGCTCACCCTGACTTATTATCCTTAAAAGATGAACTCATGAATCAGCAAAATCAGGATCATCAAGTCGTGAATCACCAAGAGCAAGATTATTCCATGACAGATCAGCATGAGCCGGCAGAGCCCGAATCAGAGGTAGACCGTTCAAAAGGAACTTTTTTCCAGCGTCTAAAGAACATGATGAAAAATCAGAATAATCAGGTCGAAGAAGACCCAGGCCATCAACAAGAATTATCAGACGATACAGCTTAAAAACAACCGACTGGTTTAATAAATCAATAACTGTTCATTCAAACAAAATTCTAGCCAGAACCTGTATGAATGAAAGATAACAAAGGTTGGTTTCTAGTCATCTAAGAATTGAGAGATTTTTAAGGTTCATTTTATTGTTTCTACATGATAATAAATCGGAGAATGCCTTAGGTTGGAAAGAACGATGTTGTTTGACAGCCTTCCAACATACTCGAGGCTTACCCATTAAAATAACGAATTGCGTTGGGACTTCGCAACTATGGGATTTCATTTCACAATTGGTGCGGCAACAGACACCGGCATGGTTCGAAACATCAATGAAGATTGTTTTACTGTTGACCTTGATCTTGGCCTATTTGTAGTAGCTGATGGGGTAGGCGGTCAAAATGCAGGAGAAGTGGCGAGTAACATGGCGATAGAAATTATTAAAAGACATATCGTAGAACACGACGCATTGAATGAACCATACCATGATGAATTTTCACACGAAACGAACAAAATGCTGAGCGGCATTCGTATGGCTAATTCTGCGATATATGAATCAGGACAACAAAACATAGAGCAACGCGGAATGGCGACAACAATTTCCTCCGTTCATGTTAATGGGGATGTAATGGCTTTAGCCCATGTTGGAGATAGCCGAATATATCGTATACGAGGGGATTGTTTGGAACAATTGACAAAGGATCACACGCTTATTGAGGAACAATTAAAATACGGGATTATCAGTATAGAAGAGGCTAAAAATTCAGCTTACAAAAACGCTTTACTAAAGGCATTAGGAGCAGAAGAAACCATTCAAATTGATGCCGATGAAGACGTTTTATTAGACCATGATTGGCTCCTTCTTTGTACCGATGGGCTCTCAAACATGATTGAGGAGGACGAAATTACTAGGATCATTCGTAGCTCTGAGAGCAGCCCGCAACGCGCTTGTGAAAAACTAGTTGAGGTAGCAAATCGTAATGGGGGAACGGACAATATCACCGTCGTCCTCGTTCACTGCATGAAGACCAAACAAGGGTTCTGGCAATGGGGAAAAGCGCTTTTCCTCATCCCTGCAAGGGTAAAAATGTTTCGGGCCAAGCTTGCCCGTCTCTTGATGAGGGAAAATCGGAAATATAATTCCACCTTGAATGATACGAACCAAACAGTGATTGAGCAGGAGAACAACAAAAATGGCAACTTTATTATTAAAATTTAAGAATACCGTA
>JAPULM010000280.1 GCA_027294925.1 bacterium | reverse complement strand
GCGTGGACGCATCGTAATCTGTTCAAAGGCGCCCAACGCTTGACCGTCGCGGCGAAGCTTGCCTCTTTTGTGCAGGAGCTGGAAGGACGTCTGCACGTTCCTTATTTTCTTCGCCGCCGCATGACCTTGAGCCAGAAACTGTTTGTGCGTAATGAGCAAGAGATCAATACCGACCCTCTCGGTCTGGCTGACGCGCTGTTTAATGTCGAAGACCCGCAGCCTGATTACGATCTGTTGCGTCTTGGCGCTGAGACCCGGGTGGAGTATCGGTTTACGCGTGTGCTGAGCACTTTGGCAGGTTTGGAGCTGAGCTTGAACGTTTTTCGTGATGTTGATCCCTCTATCGTGTTGGCGGCGGGACAGGATGCCGTCGAAGATAACTTTCTCCTGATTCAATTCATTGAAGTGCAGCATAATACAAGCAACAGTCTGCTTAATCCGATCCGTGGGATGCTTCTCAGGGCGCGTTTGGATCATTCGACGCAGGCGATTGCGTCGGATGTGAGTTTTATCAAACTGGTGCTCGAAGCGCGGCGTTACCAGCTACTCTGGCGTCGAATGATTCTTGCCACACGGCTGCTTGTGGGTGGTATTCAACCTTACGGCGATAGCGACGATGTGCCGCTCAACGTACGCTTTTTTGCCGGTGGACCCGGCAGTGCGCGAGGCTTTGCCCTCCATCGTCTAGGTCCTCTGGACGAAGAGGATGACCCCCTCGGAGGGAGTAGCCTGATTGAAGGTAGTGTGGAACTCCGCTTTCCAATTGTCGGTGATCTGGGGGGCGCATTGTTCGTTGATTTTGGCAATGTGTTTGATGATGCATTTACCTACCGCTTGGATGAACTGCGCTATGCCGTTGGACCCGGTATACGCTATAACACACCCATTGGACCGCTGCGGCTTGATGTTGGGGTTATTGTGGATCGTCGCCAAGATGAGGCCTTTGGGCGGCTTGAGCTTAGCATCGGCCAGGCGTTTTGAGGCGGCGAGGGAGGTCGTTTGCCCCCGGGTGGCTGAGGAGTGTTTTCTGTGCTGCGTAAGCTGTTCAAAATCTTGATATATGCGTGCGTGGCGTGCGTGCTGCTATCACTACTAGCCTACCTGGGGCGCGATCCGCTGCGTGATACGCTGGTGCAAGCGATCAGCACGCGCCTATCCAAATCGTTTAACGGCTCGTTGCAGATCGGCAAGCTGCGCGGCACATTGCTGACTTCACTGGTACTGCAAGATATTGTTTTACGTGACGCGGATGGTGTGGTGCTGCAACTTGATAGCGTGCGTTTGACTTACAATCTGTTAACCCTACTCAAACGGCAAGTTACCGTTTTCCGGGTGGATATCGTGCGTCCCCGCTTGAGGCTGAAACAAATGGCTGATGGAACTTGGAATATCACCCGTATGTTTCCATCTGCCGCGCCGCCAGCGGCGCCGTCTGAGCCCCAGATGGCCGTGCCGGGGCTACCTATTGGCGTGCGTCTGATGCGTCTGCAAATTCGCCATGGTCAGATTATGCTGCAGGTTCCATCACTGCCTGGTGTGCGGCAAATTGAGGGCTTGAATATGCAGCTAGCGGGGCATATTGACCAAGCCGGATGGCAGATGACGTTGCGGCGTTTGACGGCCCGTGTCCTACCTGCCAATGTCGAGATTCAGACGCTGGGTACCCTACGGGGCTCGCCTGGCCATTGGCAAATTGATGCGCTACGGATGCGAACAGGGCGGACCTTAATGACCCTGAATGGGGTATTGCCGGGTGGCTCACGAGTGGCCAGCTTGGATTTCCAGTTACGACCTCTCGACGTGACGGAAATCGGCCGCTTGTTGCACAACGATGCCTTGCAGGGGCAGGTATACGTGACGCTCAAGGCGGAGGGGCCAGCCGACGCACTTGTGGTTCGTGCACAGCTAAACACGGAAGGTGGCAGGATTGATCTTCAAAGTCAGCTTGACCTGACGGCTTCTCCCCTGCGCTACCGTGGCACGCTTGATGTGGCGCATCTAAATTTGGCGGCGCTTGTGCGACGGGCGGCCTTGCAGAGCGATATTAATCTCGGCTTACACATTGACGGTGCCGGCCTCAGCCCGCGTGAGATGCGCGGACGGGTGCAGTTCGATATTCGGTCTTCGCAGATAGGAAATATTGCCTTGCGTCCCTCTCGTATCGATCTTGACGCCAAGCCGCAGCATTTTCAGGTACGGCATTTTCATCTCGATACGTCGGTTGCGCAGATACGCATGAGTGGTGCGATTAACCTGGCTGGGCAGTCGAATTTACGTTATGAGGTGATGGCCGATCTGGCTCATCTACGGCAATTACTGAACATCGAAGCGCTGGGTGGCGATATCCAACTGCGCGGCGAGGTGAGCGGCGAATTACAGGCCATCAACGCGCACGGGGTTCTGCAGGCCAATCATTTGCTTTACCGGAACAACCAGCTGCGTACCTTACAGCTCACCTATAACGGCGTGCAGCTTGGCGCTCATCCCCAGATAAAGGCCGAGCTGGTGGCGCGTCAGGCCCGCCTTGGCGCACTGCCCGTCGAGCGACTCAAGCTGCAGGCAACTTATCATGACGCCACACGTCAGGTGCAGTTTAGCGCTGACGTGCGGCAAGCACCCGGCTATGGCGGCACAACGAACGGCCAGGTGACGCTGCTCGAAAAAGGCCAGGAGGTAGTGTTGGAGAGCCTCGTCATTCATCTTGTCAAACGCACCTGGCAGGCTGTCGCTCCGCTGCACTTCGCCCTCGGACCGGACCGGATACATATCAAACAGTTTCGCTTGGTGCATGGCAATGAATCCTTGCAACTCTCTGGTGCGCTGCATGCTCAACATCTACAAGACTTGCGTCTCGAAGCGCAGCAGATTGATTTGTCTGCTCTGCGTGCACTGGTACCGTTACCTGAGATGATCGCGGGGCGTGCCACGGCAAATGTGCAGGTGAGTGGGACATTGTCGGCACCGTTGTTGCGGGCAGAGGTGAGCTTGCAGCCTGGAAACCGCAAGGATTTACCCTTTAAGCGCTTACAAGCCACCTTGGCCTACGCCGCTAAACAATTGCGCGGCGAGGTGCGCATCAGCCAGTCCCAAGGTGAGATTCTGACCGCAAAATTGCGCCTACCGGTGGATATGGCCTTAGTCCGCCTGCCGCTAGCGCAGCGTTTGCTGGATGCGCCAGTGGTTTTACATCTGCAAGTCAATCGCCCCAACTTGAGCGCCTTGAAGCGCTGGCAGCCGACACTACCGAACCTTGCCGGTACGGTCGAGGGCGTACTGGACTTGCAGGGTACCTATGCCAGCCTCGACCTTGATGCCAGGGTGCAACTTCGGCAGTTCGGTTTGCCGGGGAGGCTGGAGCAGATCAACGCACCGCTTCGCCTGACGGCCAATATCGTCATGGCGACATCCGTACAGGCGCTCGGCGACACCTTGCGCCAAGGTCGTCTGACGCCGATCGTTCGAAAACTGGAAGTTCGCATGCCATCGTTTCGCGCCCAGTTGCCGAGACCCGATGCGCCACCCCAGCCCATACATCTGCAACATCTTCTGCTGCAAGCTGAGGGAGCGTGGCGTCCGCAGGGTGTGCAAGCGACCCTTGACTTGCGTGTTGACGCCAGCAGTTTTCCTTTGCTGCCGGGTTTGTCTTCGCGTCTGCGAGCGCGGCTTGATGGGGGAGCCGTGCACCTGGAGCAATTCCGTCTACAGAGCGTGCCAGCAACGCTTGAGGCTCAAGGTACACTATCAGCCGCTCGCCAACTCGATTTAACCTACCGTCTCGATCTGGGCGATCTCAAAGCGTTGCAAAAGCCCCTGGGTATATCTTTGCTGCAGGCCAAGGGCGGTCTTTCCGGCTATCTTAAGGGACCCTTAGATGCCTTGCAGGCGTACGTCAAGTTGCAGCTTGATGACTGGGGGGTGGCCAACTTAAAGGGCAAGACAATACGAGCCGTTGTGTCAGCCACAACCTTGCCTAGCAAGCCTCGAGCTACAATTGACGTACAGCTTGACGACATGCAGAGCCCGTCGCTGCCGCCTAGTTCGATTCGGGTGGCGGCAACCTATGCGGCCCCGCGCGGAACGTTTACCGTTGGTGTTGTTAAGGGTCCCTATGAGCAGACTCGCCTGGCGGGACAGATTGTGTTTCAGGAAGAACAACGGCTTACGCTTGACAGCCTGCGCTTGTATGGGCACGGCCTGAGATGGGAAAATGACGGAGCGCTGGAACTTGTGCGTGACGCCAGTGGCGCCATACAACTGCGGCGCCTGATGTTACGTAGCGGTGAGCAGGAAATCACCGCGCAAGGCAGCCTGAACGCGGCAGGCGGCGTGGCGGGCAACCTCCGTCTGCAGCGTTTGCAGATTCAGCCCCTGGTGCATGCCGTAGCGCCTGCTGTGCCAACACCTGATGGCCAACTGGCGCTTGATCTTAAGCTAACCGGAAGTGTGCAACAGCCGCAACTGGAAGGGCAGATAGAGCTGACCGCCTTGCAATGGCAGCAACACAGCCTGGGCGAGATACAGGGGCTGATTGGTTTCGCCAAGCAGACCTGGCGTACGGATTTACGTTGGCAAGATCAGGGCACGGAGGTCCTCCACCTACATGGCGCGTTTGGCACGGGCACGGCGGGTGCTCTGGCTGTGCAGGTGCAGTCGAATGCGTTCGACATGCGTAAGCTAGCACCGTTTAGCCCTGCGATCATTGAGAGCGCGGGAAGCCTGATGCTCGACCTGCGGCTGGCAGGAACCCTCCAGCAACCGAAAATCCACGGCAATCTTGAGTTGCGTGAGGGGGTCTTGCAGCTGGCGCCGACGGGTGAACGCTACCGAGATATACAGGTCCATCTTCGCTTTGGCGGGGATCGCGTCGATATTGCACGGATGCAGGTTGGCTCTCGCAGTGGCAATCTACGCTTGACAGGGCAGATCAAACATACGGGCCTGCAGCTGCAACAGGTTGATCTGGCTCTACAGGCGCAAGAGTTCACGGCCATTCACACACATGATATGCAGGCTGTGTTGTCGGCGGCCGTGCAGGTGTCCGGATCTTTACAAGATATGCTTGTATCGGGTAACATCGCCGTGCCGCGTGCACGGTACCGGCTGACTGGCAAACTCGGCGGTGGACCGGCGGCTGTCGAACCCTGGGAGCTTACGGTGGAGGGCGTCTATGGCCTTGGTCCCCAGGCTGTCGCTGCCGGCGATGGCTCGGTAGCAGTGCATCATCGTCAGGCACCTTTGCCGTTTCTGCGTACCGATCTGACCGTCGAGATACTGCGCAATGTCTGGGCACAGGGAGCGGGGACGGCCATCGAAATACAGGGTAAGTTACACGTAGCGAAAGCCTTGCAAGCCCCCTTTATCGTCAGTGGTACGGTCCGGACTGTACGCGGCTTTACAAGTTTTTACGGTAAAAAATTTGTTTTGCAGAAGGGTCAGGTCACCTTCCCAGGCACTGAGGAGATCAATCCTTTCCTGGATGTCACCATCACGCACAAAGTGTCAGACTATGTGGTGTCTATTCAGGTTGAGGGCAAGGCCAAGCAGCCCGAATTGACCCTTAGTAGCGATCCCGAACTGGAACAGGCAGACATTGTCTCTTTGCTCATTTTCGGCAAGACGACTGACCGCTTGACCTCCTCCGAGCAGAGTGCGCTTTTTAGTCAAACCCAAGCAGTTGCGGGTCGCGTCGCTGCTGGCCTACTTGAGAAAACCGTTGGTAAGACGCTCGGTTTGAATACCATTGAGGTCGAGCCCGGCGAAGCGTTAGGGACAGGACGGGTGGGGGTTGGGCGTTATGTCACACAGGATATTTTCGTGACTTATGAGCGCCTGCTTGGCGGCAATGGGAAGGTCGGCAACATGGTCGGCGTCGAGTACAGTCTCAAGGGTAACCTGAAAGTGAAAAGCAGCAGTAGCGACCTGGGAGCGTCAGCCGTAGATCTCCTATGGAGCTTTGACTACTGATGCGCTGCGTTATCGCGAGCTGATTGTCATATCCGGCTTGGAAGCGCGGCCACGGAGCCGCAACCGACGGAAGAGAAAACGTCAGAATCGACAACCAGCCGACCCCCTGCGCCGGAGAGCAAGCCGGAAGAGGTCGATCCCTTAAAGCGTCTCAAAGGGCTTTTTAAACGTTAGTTGGCACGTGGTAAAGCGGAACTCAAATTACAGATCGCCACCAATTCCGAACACGGATCGCATGAGGGAGCCAAAGGCGTATGCAATTCCTGCCGCTGCAAAACCCGATATGACCATCTCTAAGATTTTGCGCTTCATCGAAATGCCGGACAGCATGGCGACGATGATGGCCACAATCGATAGGCTCAGACCGGCAAAAAAAATGGACAAGGGGAGGGCGATAAAGGACGTTGGCGCAATGAAATACGGCAGCACCGGAAAGATCACGCCAATAAGATAGGCACTGCCCGTAAATAGGCCGGACCGTATTTCGTTGTCGCTCCCGTGCTCTGGTAGCACTAGATTGGCAAGAGCGCGTTTGTTTTTACTCAGTGTCCGGGCGGTCTCCTCAGCAAGTGAGGCCGGTATACCGGAATCCACCAACTCGTTACGATAGGCGTGCATAGCGCGTTCTGAATCAATTGAAAAGAGGATTTCCATCCGTTCACGTGTGGCGTTGTCAACCTGGCGCTGCGATCGCACTGAAATGAAGGCCCCAATGCCCATGGAGAGGGCACCGGCAATGCCGACGATGAGACCACTGACCGCAACCAGCAAGGGATGTTGAGGATAGACGGCCGAGAGACCGGCCACCGTGCCGAGGATTTCCACCAGGCCATCGTTCATGCCAAGAACAAAATCTCGTAGATTGTCCACCCCGAGCGCTTTTGCAGTTTGCTTGAAGAAGGTTTCGTGTTCGAGTTCATCCAGGATGATACCCTTCAAGCGCAGCCGCTCGCTGTCTTCTAGCGGCGCCTGTTTGTAAAAGTCCAGATAGCGCCGCATCGCACCGGCTTCGCCCAATTCCAGCAGACTGACGATCAGGACAGGGTTGATAAAGATCCGTAATGCATGCAGCATCCATAATCTGGACCGGTTAACACTGCCGGTCGGCAACGCTTCGTTGTTGGCTACCAACATGTCTTCCCAGAAGTCCGCATGTTGGTGTTCCATCTCGGCGATACGGCGAATATTCTGTTGCACCTGCTCGTCCCTGGCGTGTTTGGCCAAGGCCAGGTAAGTCAGATGATCGTTATGCTCGTCCAGGTAAAAATTTTTGGCCAACTCAAGCCATGAAGATTGCATGTATAATTTCCGTTTTGTGATCACATGCCTGCCGTTGGCATTTTGCTGCTCAAGTGGATGTAGCATACTACATACAGACTGCGAAATATAGGGAAGGGGGCAGAGGGTGAGATTGCAGCATCTCCCATCATACGGTGACCGGAGGTGTCGGCGGGGTGTCATCCAGGCTTAGAGACGGTGGTATCACAATGCCGCCCGAGACGATCATCTGAAACGCTTCTTCGACACTTAGATTGGTCGTTCGAATGAATTCCGACGGTACGATAAGCATATAGCCACTAGTTGGATTCGGCGATGTGGGGATGAAAACACTGTGAGCGGTTCCATTGCCCCCTTGGCGTTGGACATTGCCGCCCACAAAGCCCAGGGTCCACATGCCATGACGTGGGTACTCAACCAGGACGACTCGTTTGAAGTTGGCTTTGCCGGGTGAGGTGAGGGTCTCTAACAACTGCTGGATTGGCCCATGAATTGTCCGGATGACCGGCAGGCGCTGGAGAACACCGTGGCCGATCTGTAACAGCCGTCTACCCAGGACATTGGTGGCAAAAACGCCGCAGAACCACAGAAAGACAAAGGTTATAATAAACCCTAGACCGGGAATATGGATGCCTAGTGTTCCTTTGACCAGGGGCGACGAAAGGCCTTCGGCCCACTTGAAAATTGTCAGAAGCGCCCAGCCGGTGATCCAGATCGGTGCAATAACGGCGAGGCCGGCTAGCAGTTTGGTTCTGAAGCCGCTCGTCCAGCGTCTAACAAGTGCTTCTAGCCAATCATCAAGAGGCTGTCTGGACTTCTGGTCATTTTGAGCCATAAGACATATTTCCGTCAAAGAGAGATAGATAACGCCGGGTATGCCCTTGACAATACATGAATTCCACCAGGGCAACAAGTGCGGTGACGTCACTACGGCGGGGCGGGCAGAGGCTGGCGTATTGGCTGCGCAGGATGTCACGGCGTTTGCACCTGAGGACCTCGATCTGTTTCAGTACGTCGAGAGTGCTGAGCAGGCATGGGACGCGATCAGGGCGTTTTATGGCGTTTGACGAGGGTAATGATGGTACACAGGACTAACGCCAGCGGCTAAGCAACGATCAAACGGGTGTTGGAGGAACCCAGACGGCAGACTGCGATGAACGCTGGGGCGACAGGACCGACAGTGGTGCGGGAAGTCAAGGACCGATCACGTAATATTGGGTACAATGCAAATAAGGAGATCAGAGCAAATAAGGAGAGCAGATGCAACAGCGACATCAACCTTCCATGCTTGAGGTGTTCAACGATAACTTTGAGCGTGCCGCGCCGTATCTCGATGCCTCTCCGGATCTATTGGAAAGCATCCGGGTTTGTCATCACACCTACGCGATGCAGTTTCCGGTTAAGATCAAAGGGCAGGTGCAACTGTTTCACGCCTATCGTGCCGAACATTCGCAGCACCGTTTACCCTACCAAGGGCGGCATCCGCTTTGCGCCCTCGGTGGATTTGCAAGAGGTGGAAGCGTTAGCCGCTCTGATGACTCTCAAATGCGCCATCGTCGATGTGCCATTCGGCGGCGCCAAAGGCGGTATTGCACTGAACCCGCGTGATTATACGGTGGAGGAGCTTGAACGTATTACGCGCCGTTATACCGTGGAGTTGGTACGTAAGAATTTTATCGGGCCTGGGATTGATGTACCGGCTCCGGATCTGGGAACGGGTGAACGTGAGATGGCCTGGATCGCAGATACCTACAATATGTTGCATCCGACAGAACTCAACAATGTTGCTTGCGTGACGGGTAAACCGGTTACCCAGGGTGGTATCCGTGGGCGTCTTGAGGCGACGGGGCGGGGAGTCCAGTACATGTTACGCGAATTCTTTCGCCATACGGATTTGGTCAAGGCCACTGGCCTTTCCGGCGATCTGGCGGGCAAACGCGTGGTGGTGCAGGGATTGGGCAATGTGGGTAGTCATTTTGCCCGTCTTGTGCAGAAAGATGGTGCCATCATTGTCGGCATCGGGGAGTCGGATGGCACCC
>JAPULM010000028.1 GCA_027294925.1 bacterium | reverse complement strand
CCGCCTCGGCGACGATGGTTTGACGCTTGCCACCCATGCTCAGGGTCAGGGGCTGGGTCTCCAATCGGGTGACGGAGATGACACCCGGTACCTTCAGCAGTGTCGGCACATGTTCCTGGTCGTAGATCTCGTTGAACAGTGCCTCCTTTTCGGGGGCAACATCCATGCTCGCAAAGAAGAGATATTTGGTTTTGATCGGCATCGGCAGGCTCCTTCCGTGGCCGGATGGACGTCTCATTCGGGCTTACGAGACGCTTTATGGATTTTCGCTTGGGGCGCAACTGGACGACTGTTGAGAATCGCTACCTATTGCTACCCAACAGCGGCTTGCGCCGTGATTTGTGGCGCCGGCTGCGCTGCCTGGCGGGATTGAATTCGCCGGAGGCGCGGTGGTGGTGCACTGTTCGGTATGTGTTTCTGGAAATCTCTAGAGAGACAAGAGAGCTGCGGCTCCACGCGTCCCGCGATTTCGATAGCCTTGGAACGACCCGACCTGACAAAGCCGCCGATGAGGGCGGCTCGGCGGCAGTCAGAGGGTTTTGCGAAGAAGATGTCATGATCCGATTCACCCATTCATTGGACGTGAGTGGCCCTGTTTAGAGGTTTATCATTTTGAGCCAGTCCACGTATTGCTCGGCATGTGGTCCCAAATGGTTGTCATGTTCGGGCTTCGTAAGCCAACCTCTTCCAGGTGGAATCTGGCTATAAATCCCGCGCTCGGGTTCCTCGCGTCCTGGGGTTGCTCTACCGAAACGTCTTTGGTGTAGATGTAGTCCCCAACCTGGCAGACATTGATGCGATTGCTCACGACTTTGTCCCCGTCGCTGAACACCGCCATGAAATCGAACAGGCAATAGCCTGTGCCGTCGTCGAAATCGATCGTGAGCTCCTGTCCGGCATACAAGATGTCCACGCCCAGAATGTCCTCCTGCCATGAACCCTCATCGACATGCGAGCCGAAGAAGTGCACGATATCGTATGTCGTCTCGTTGATGATCTTCACACGCCGGTCCGAGGTGTTTGCAGGTAGAGTGAAGGCGTTGGCTGATGTGGTGATTGTCGGAGCCGCAGCGAGGGTAAGCGCGGCGCAGGCAAGCGCAGTTCTGATCATGAACCCACTACGGTTTAATATACCTATCAAAAAAATATAACAAAGCTTTGATTTGTAAATCAAAAAATAAACCACTGATCTGATTTCTGCGCTATAGATGGCGACGCCAAATCGATGCTGCAGAACCTGAGGAAGGAGGAGTGCGAGGCTCCCCATCAAAAATAACTACATTTACTGCGCAGAGTTGTGAGGTTGGCGCTGGTGAGGCCGATCGCCGTGGCCGATCGGTCAAACTCCGGTTTTGATGGTTCGCTCGGACTGCTCTTGTGGGATAGCTCCAATCGTGCAGAGATCCCTGTAACTTCTGTCATGGCGTAGCAAAACGCATCATCGTAGGTGTCCTGAGTGCTCGTCGCATAATTATGCCCAACATGCACATTGTAAGTCTTGCCACCAATCAACGCCGGTTGACTGTTGAAGATCACATAGTTGCGGGCAACCTTCCAAGTCACCGGCGGCGTCACCGGAAATTTCGGCTCTTCTGCAGGAGAGGCGTCGTTTCCGGCAGTCCCGTTCGGTCCTGTGGGGCCGCGTTCACCTTTAGGGCCCCTAGGGCCGACAGGTCCTTCCGCGCCGGAAGGACCAGCCTGCGCCTCCTGGCTAAGATGGATGCCGTAACCGATCCCAATCGCGGAGAAGGGAACTGCAATTCCAAGCGCCACGATTATCGCGGCCGTTCTGATGCCGTGCCCGATAAGCAGGCGCATACGATGGAGTCCCTGCATTTGGTCCATGTGCTTCTGAACCGCAATGAAATCATGGGTGATGTGCTCATTAGGCAGCATTGCGTTCTCCTTTCCCGAAGGGATTTTGGCTCAAAGTCTCTGGGGTCGCCTGCACAGTTTCCGCGGTCGGATACCAGACGTACTTGATGGTTGGGACTTCACGGATAACCTCGACCCTCTCCTTGCGTTTCCACCTTGAACTGATCAGTCGGCGTTCGTTCGGCGTCCGCTTGTCCATGGACAGGGAAGTATGATGGGCGCCGACCATCGCGAGACCCGAAGTCCCCAGTGCGAGCACGACCGCCAGCGTCCCCCAGAACAAAGCGGCAGCTTTACGCGCTTCAGGAGTCGAAACATCCTCTGTGCGTTTATCAAATATAAGCCCAGCAAAGCGATAGACATTGCTGGCCCCGGCAAGCAGGCTTACCTCCGTGGACGCTTTGAGAATTTCATGATCCAGGTCGGCGATTATTTCTGGTACTTGGTCATCTTTCTCCAGAAATGACAGGCGGCTTGCTTGATTATTCAACGCTGCAAACCGGCCTTCGTTCTCTTCAATTCTCGCCTGAAGAGCTGTGACTCTGGGCTGGTCCACAACCCCGCTGCTCCGTAGGTAAGCCTTCAATTCCGCATTGATCTCGTCGAGTTCTTGGATCGCGTTGCTGAGCCTGTCACCGTTTGCTGTACCCCAGACCTTGCCTGCATCAGTCATGACGCGGGTCTTTGCAGGCATTCCCGCCTGCAATCTCTGCGCGTAAGCACCATCCTGACCGCCGGCTGCGATGCGCTCGCGGTATTGATCAGAGGTCGATTGCCATTCGTCACCAGCGGCTTGAACCGCATCAAGCCGCTCCTGCTTGATTGCTGTTATTTCAGCAGCAGCAGCATCGAGAGCTTTTTTAAGCGCGATAGCCTGCGGATCATTTGCGCCCGTAACGACCACCTCGATTTCCCGCCGATACTGGTAATTTTGACCCTTAAGAGCGGCAATCTGTTCCGCAATACGCTCATTCTCAAGCGATGTCGTATTGCTGCTCCGCTCAACCTGCGCGTAAAGTGCGTCCCGCATTTCTTCCAATGCCGCCAGTTCTGTCTGAA
>JAPULM010000279.1 GCA_027294925.1 bacterium | reverse complement strand
CATCCTGATCTGCATGTCGAGGCGGCGCATTGGCGTAGATGAGGCCCAATCTGAGCCGATCGAAGGTCGATTAACAGGCTGACTCTGCTTGACAATATCTGGGGCGGCGTGCAAAAATGCGCTTTGTATTTCCTATCCGTTATTGCAGCCGTTAGGCGAACAGGGAATGGTGTGAAGGACCCACGGACAATCTAGGATGCTCGGCATACTCCGCAGAAAAAAGGGTAAAATCAAAGCCGGGGGTTCCTTGCTCGAACGATGGTATGGCCTCATTCAATGTCCACTGACATGGTGCAAGATACCACGACGTAGAACAGGAGAGGCAAGATGGACGTGTTAATTTGGGGGGCTGGCGCGATTGGCGGTACCATTGGCGCCCACCTGTCCCGGGCGGGTCACCAGGTGACGTGTGTGGACCGCGACACCGCGCATGTTGCGGCGATCAACCGGCATGGGTTGCAGATGACCGGTCCGGTGGCCGCATTTACCGCACCAGCGGCTGCTTTCACGCCGGAAACGCTTGACGGCCAGTATGGCACGGTGCTCCTCTGTGTGAAGGCACAGGACACCGAGGCCGCGGTGCAAGCCTTGGAACCGCATCTGTGCCCTGACGGATATGTCGTCTCGGTACAAAATGGCTTGAATGAGCTGGTCATTGAGCGGATCATTGGGTGCGAACGGACCGTCGGCGCGTTCGTCAACTTCGGGGCGGACTACCACGCCCCCGGGACGATTCTGTTTGGGGGGCGTGGCGCCGTGGTCTTGGGGGAGCTCGATGGGACGCTGACACCCCGGCTTACAGAGCTGCATCGCGTCTTCCTGGACTTTGAGCCGAATGCCATTGTCACCGCTAATATCTGGGGCTATCTGTGGGGCAAGCTGGCTTATGGCGCGCAGCTGTTCGCCACTGCGCTGACCCCCGACTCAATTGCCGATGCCTTTGCCGATCCTCAGTATCAGGACCTCTACATCGCATTGGCGCGGGAAGTCATGCGGGTTGCCCAGGCCAATGGTATTACAGCCGAGGGGTTTAACGGTTTTGATCCCCTGGCCTTTATGCCCGGAACCGACCATGGGGTGTCCGTCAAGTCACTGCAAGACATGGTCCGGTTCAACGCCCAATCGGCCAAAACGCACAGCGGTGTCTGGCGTGATCTGGCGGTTCGCAAACGACGCACCGAGGCGGATGACCAGTTGGGGCCGATCGTCACGTTTGGCGACAAACTGGGCGTGCCAACTCCGCTCACGGCCGGTTTGATTGCCTTGATTCACGACATCGAGGACGGCAAACGGCTGCAAGAAAAGGCAAATTTGGACATCCTCAAAACCGCATTTTAGGTGACTGCCAAGCGGGGCGCAGACGGAAAGGCGGTCATGCAGTGCGGGGCGAACGGCAAGAACGACAGTGGAGAGCGGAAAAGGCGGCAGAGTGAACGTCGAATATCCAACCTCCAACGAGGGCAGTGATCACCGCGTTGGCCGATACTATGATCGGAGCCGGATCGACAACGGGTCACGATCTCACTGCATGAGGGAGCTTGGCACAGGGAGTCATGCCATGTTGCACGCGTTAGAGTACGATCTCAACAAGCTGTGTGATGCACAACCGTTTCACACCGGTTGGTACGTAAAAATCTTGCGCACGGGCGACACCCTACAACGTCACGGCGACGTTGTGGTACCGTCGGCCAGCACACGTAAAATTGCTATTATGATGACGGCGCTCAAAGCCGTGAACGAGGGCAAGCTCGCCCTGAATCAACCCGTGACCATGGCGGCAAAATATCAAAAGAACGATTCGGGCTGCTTTCAGCACCTCCAGCCCGGCTTTGTTATCCAATTGCGGGACGCCTTGGTCATGAGCATTATCGTTAGCGATAATACCTGCACCGGCGTGCTTGCAGACCTGATTGGCCTGGAGTCGATTAATGCCTTGTGCCAGTCAATTGGTATGACGGGCACCACACACCGCTACGGCATTCCGCCTGCCGGCATGGCGGGATACCTGCCGGCTGATGCGACCAATGCCACCACCCCGGCTGATGTCGGCCATCTGCTGGAGATCATCCTGCAGGGAAGTCGCGATGCACAAGCCGCCACAAAATTGGGTTGTACTCCAGAGCTGTGCCAGTTGGCCATCGATATCATGAGTTGGCAGAGATTGCGCAATCGCATCCCGGCGCGGCTGCCGCTCGGTACCAAAGTGGCCCACAAGACCGGAACCACCGCGAAGAATTACAATGACGCGGGCATCGTGTATGTCGACGATGCACCGCAGTTTATTCTCAGCGCCTATACCGACGGCGTGCCGGCCGAGCTGCCACATGGCAAGCCCGGGCACACCGCGGCCTACGATCTGGTTGCACGTCTGTCCAGACTCTGCTATGACGCTGTGTTAGCCGAACTGGGAGATTGACGCCTCCATGGCCTCTGCCCAGTACCGATGCTGGGCGGGGTCTGGGTTGGTCAACAGCGAGCAGTCGAGGTCAAAAACCATGTTCGCCCCACTAGATTTGCCGCCTTGCCGGCCGCTCCGCCTGGCTGCGAGCCACTGCGACGGCGGCGGTCCTTTTTCCTAATGCCCTAAATCTTCGTCAGCCTCAACACCTCCCCCATGTCCGTCACGTCCTCTAGGTGCCACAGCCGGTCCAACAGCGCGTCAGCTTGGGAAGGCGACAGCACTTTGTGAGCCAGGGAGCGAAACTTCTCCTCCAACTCAGCGTCGGTTAGCGGATTCTTGTAGTGGCCCTTGTGGTAGGCCACCTCCGACGCGTACCGCTGGCCGGAATGGGTGACCGCTTCCACCTTGCACAACATGGCTTCGGGCACGCGGCGATTGGCCGCCTCGGAAACCCTCACGTTGACCTTGCTGGTCAAGTCAAGTAGGTCTTGGTTCTGCAGATACTCTGCATCGAAATGATCCTCGTTGATGGTGCCATAGATCAGGGCTACGGCTGTGGTGTAGGGCATACTGTGGTCGGCAGTCTCCCGGTTAGTCGGATGCCACTTCTCATCGTCCCCGGCCATGATGTCAATAGCGGTCTGCAGCGTCTCGATAGTCACTGCCGCGATATCTTTCACATCGGGTAATTGCTCTCGGACCTCTAAAGCTGCCTGCACCACGGTTTGTGAATACTGCCCTAGAGGAAAGCGCTTGATGCTGCACTCGGCTATCTTGAAAGGCTGACCCTTGCCGCCGAAAAGCTCCAGCTCAAAGGGACCCCGGTGCACGGTGTTCAAATAGCCGCCCGACCCCTCAAAAATAGGCGATGGGCCGGTAAGGCCCCGGCGGGCCAGCAATGTGGCGAAGATGGCGTTGCGGCTGGCGTTGGCGTAGGCGCACCCCTTCCACATAGACACATCGCCAATGCGCGTCTGGTACAAGGCCAAGTTGGGGGCAATACCGAGGTTAAGAGCCTGAAGCGTCTGCTCCTGGTTGAGGCCTAATGACCGGGCCGCGCCCAGTACGCTGGCGATGCAGCCCACAGTGACATGGTCGAAATAGGGCTTAATGTCGCCGGCGTCGCAAATACGGCAAAAAGCCTCGTAGGCCAGCACCGTGGCGGCGATGGCCCGCTTGCCGCTAGACCTGGCCAATTCCGATGCGGTGAGGACGGCCGCAATACTGTCGCTGGGATGTCCCGACTCTTTACTGGTATAGCCGTCGTTGAAGTCCAGATAGCGAATCATCACCCCGTTAGCGAACGTGGCAAGGTCGGCACTGGTGCTCTGACCACTGCCAATGACGGTG
>JAPULM010000278.1 GCA_027294925.1 bacterium | reverse complement strand
TACACCGGTTCTGGCCAGTGCCAGCGGGCTCATTGGCATGCTCACAGAGCAGCTAGGCGTCACAAAAAAACAGGCAGAAGGGGGAGCGGGTTCGATCTTCAAGTATGCCAAATCGAAGCTGAGTCCCCAGAAATTTGGACAGGTCGCCAAGGTGATCCCCGATATGGATGGCCTGTTAAAAGCAGCCCCAGCAGCAAGCAGTATAGGCGGCATTGGGGGTTCGACGAGCAGTCAGGTAAGCAGCGCCTTGGGGGGCATGCTTGGAAGTAAATCCAGGAGTGTAAGCACAACCGGCGGCCTGGCAAGCCTGGCAGGGGCGTTCTCCAAGCTTGGCCTCAGTTCAGAGATGGTCCAAAAGTTTGCCCCCCCCATTCTGTCGTATGTTGAAAAATCCGGGGGCGCTACCGTCAAAAACCTCCTCGCCTCTGTCTTGACCTAGTCCTGCGACGACAACTGCCCCCCTTTGGCGGGAGTGCTAAACACGGCTAGTGCCGCGTCGTGACGCAGGGTACGACATCTAAAAATGCGCCGCTGTGTACTAGGCTTCCCGATAGTAATTACGAAAAAATGGTGGTTAAGCGAATCTGAGAGCCATCAAGCCAAGACGGTGTCTCATCTGATATCTCTCGCAATAGGGCTCTATACCGACACTCGTGTCACCGGCCGCAAAGTAGCTGCTACCGTCGGCACGAGGATGCACACAAGCCGATGGCCCTCGGTCTTTCGCCTCAGGAGAAGATTATCGAATCACCTCAGTTGCCTGGAAAAGAAGCTCCGCAGGGATGGTGATCCCTCGCTTCTATGCCGTCTTGAGATTGATGATCAAATCGATCTGTGCCGCCCGATCCATCGGAAGATTCGCGGGCTTTGCACCGCGGAGAATCTTGACGACGTAGGCCCCGGCACGCCGGCACATGTCATGCCGGTTCGGCGTATACGCCAATCAGGACGCCCTCACGAACAGCCTTAAGCGAAATCCACCTTGAGGGCAGCCGGATGCTAGTCAGCGAACGCTATAATCGGTGTGCGCTCAGCCAGGCTTTTGAATAGGACGGCATTGACAAGATCGAAGGTAGCGCGAAAGGGTAGGTTATGGCGCACCTCCTCAATGAGCGCAGCATTTATTTGGCTGACGTCGAGATGGGTGACGCAGCGTAGGCGATAAGGACTCGGTTGTGAACGTCAGCCTAAATCACACCCTGATCACGCAATTCTTGCCGTCTCTCTGCGCTCAGGTCCAGCAGACTACCATAGATGTTATCGTTATCGGCACCAAGCAACGGCGCCGGCTCAAACGTAATCGGACCGTCGGACACTTTAATTGGGCAGCCGAGGAGCTGCATGGGGCCATATTCCGGATGATCAACCTCAACCACCATGTTGCGTTGTTTAAAATGTTCGTTTTCCATCAGATCGGCAGTGTCGAGCACCGCGCCACAAGGCACGCCTTGACGCCCTAGCGCCTCAAGCACCTCATATTTGGTGTGGGACATCGACCAGTCGGTGAATATCTTCTCGACTTCCTCACGACGATCGAGGCGGGCGAGGGTTGCGCGGTAGCGCTCGTCGCCGATCAGATCTTCGCGCTGCATGGCACGCAAGCAACCATCCCACATGGCGGGAATATTGTAATGAACAAAGACAAATACATAATCATTTGGACCGCCGGGCTTGCATGGATAGGTGCCACCGGGCACGGTTGCCAGTCGGTTACCGACACGTGGATAAGGATTGCCGGTGTGATAAGTCATCCACAGACGCGTACGGATCAGATTCATGACCGTGTCTTGCATTGAAACGTCGACGTGATGCGTACGCCCCGTGTCCATACGGTCGGCAAAGGCGGCCAGAATGGCCAGAGCAGCATGCAGTCCGGCGCCGCTTTCGCCGGCATAATTCCCAGGCATAGTCGGTGGCATGCCTGGGAATCCCGTCGTGCCGAAGCCGCCGCCCAGCGCTTCGGCAACCGCTTCAGTGGCCGGGTATTCGCTGTACGGCCCGTCTTCGCCAAAACCCGAGATGGTCGCGTAGATAATGGAAGGATTGGCCTCTTGCAGAAGCTCGTACGACCAACCTAGACGCGAAAAATTGCCGGGTTTGAGATTGTCCACCACGACATCGGCTTTGGCGACTAACTGCGCAAAGAGCACTCGACCTTCAGCGTGTTGTATATTGAGTGTGATGCTTTTCTTACTCGTGTTGTGCAGGTAGAAAAACACACCGTCAGCTGATTTGCCGGTCGGTTTTCCGGCATGACGTCCGGGTTCACCCGTGTTAACAGGCTCTACCTTAATCACATTGGCACCCATCCAGGCTAGAGTTTGGGTGCATGTGGCGCCGGCCTGCGACTCAGTGAGTTCGAGTACCGTCATGTTTTCCAGCAGTTTGCGATCGACCATCGGTTGCATTAGATAATTTTCGCCTCCTGCATCGCCTGTAGTTTAGCCGCGTCAAAACCAAAGAATTCCTGATAGACCTCGGCGTTATGCTGGCCCAGCAACGGCGCTGGCTGATAGTCAATCTCCCCGCCATTGCTAATCTGCATGGGTGAGCCGGGTAATGCAATCGGGCCGTATTCCGGATGTTCGACATCAACAATCATACCGCGTGCTCGCATCTGCGGATCGTCCAGTGTTTCAAGCGTATTAAGGGTGGCGCCGCATGGCACCCCAGCCTGCGCACAGGCCTGCATGGCAGCCTGCCGCGTTTGCGGACCGATCCACGCGGCAACCACCGTCTCAATTGTTTCACGATGTGCTAAGCGCGTCTCGGCGTCGGCATATTGGTCGGTCCATTCCGGCCGGCCGAGCAAGCCGGTCAACGCTGCCCATGCCTGATGGTCCGTAAGCGGTACATCAATATAGACATAATCATCCGGTCCGCCTGGATCGCAGGCAAAGCTATTGCCTGGTACCGAGCCAGGGTTGATATTACCCAGGCGTTGCGGGGGATGTCCGCTTTCAAGTTGATCAACAAACGATGGGCGTTGAAAATTAGCCACCGCATCCATCATGGAAATTTCAACCTGGTGTGAACGGCCGCTAAGCTTACGGTCGATATAGGCCGACATGACGCCAATCGCCGCGTGCAAACCGGCCCCTGTATCGCCGGTTACCGGACCGGGATAAGTAGGCGGATGCTGCGGAAAACCAGTGGCGGCAAAAGCACCGCCCATGGCCTGGGCGATCATGTCGAAGCTTTTGAAATCTTTATAGGGGCCGTTGGCACCAAAACCTTTGATGGTGACGTAGATAATACGGGGGTTGAGTGTCTTCAAGATGTCATAGGTAAAGCCCAACCGTTCGAATGTGCCGGGGGCAAGGTTTTCCGACACCACATCGGCTTTTTTGACCAATTCTCGAAACAGGTCTTTGCCCTCGTCGGTTTTGAGATTCAGCGTGATACTCTGCTTATTCGCGTTGTGAATCATAAAGTAGGTACTGTCAACCGACTTGTCGGTCGAGCCGCCAATCCAGCGCCCCGGGTCACCCCACTCGGGCTGTTCGATTTTGATCACCCGAGCCCCAAACCAAGCCAACATCTGGGTACACGACGTACCCGCTTCGAACTGCGTCAGATCAATCACCAGCATTCCATTGAGTAAATTCTGCATGCCTGCTCTCCTGGCCAGCGCAACTGTTAAAACGTCATTAGTCAACAGGAAGGGTGTCGTTGGCTAGTCTTGTCGGTTACCAAAGGACTTTTAAAGCACCAGATTCTGCACGTTTGCCGGGCATTGGGTAGTCGGGTTAACTGCTCCAGGACTTTCGCCAGGGTGTGCTAGCCTTTCTGTAACAACCAGCTCAAGTCCTTGCTTCCCAACAAATGCTGCAATAGTCTCTGTGTCATACCAGGTTTGTAGAACGTGCGCCGCATGTCCTTGCCAGGGGGATAGGACAAACATAAGGTATTTTAGCGCCGGCCCTTCCGCAACACAACCTCTGAAAACGCCTTTGGGACACCCCAGCGTCACCTCCCGGCGGCCACCCTTCGCCCGTGACGCTGGCTGTCCTCAGCACGGCGCACAGCAAGGCTTAGCACGGAAACGCGCAACCTGCACATGGCGATCAGGATGGGATAAGGTTGCGTCTTAGGGGGGTTCCCGCTGTGGGGGCCTCGGGACGACCGTTGGAGAAAGCCCGGGGGGGACGAGCAAAAGAACGAGGACCCGACAGTGAACCTCTTATAAGCAAAGGTGGCGACCTTGCGGGGAAAAGAGGCAGCGTTGTTTCTTCCTTCCAGTACCATGTCGAATGAGATTGCGTTTAAAGTGCACACCAAACCAGGCGATGAGATCATCATGGAGCAAAGCTCGCACCCGATTCACTTTGAAACGGGCGGTCCG
>JAPULM010000277.1 GCA_027294925.1 bacterium | reverse complement strand
CTCACGGAGTCTTCTGTTTGTGAGCCGAGCTCTGGATGTTGGTGAGCGCCTACAGATAGGATCACAACAGACAACCTACATCCAATGAGGAATGGCCAGTCGCGCCATGGGGATGCCGGGTGGGCCGAGCGTGCTGATGCTGCCACGCCATCGTGGCGATGTGACACTCGGTCATAAGTGTTCTCCTGTGCCTTGTCATTATTTTTTCAGCTTTTCAATCTTGACGATGGCCTTCTTCTGCGTGTCGATGGTAAAACGGATATGGTCACCGGCGTTGAGCCCGTTAAGAAGCGACGCTGGGCTGACTTTGTATCCCATGATCATCGCGTCCATAAAGCCTTTGATGGCCTCGTGATCGACCACGACTTGCTCGGTGGCGGGTATCACGACAATGACGTTTCCCTCTCCGGTGACCGATTTTGCCATCCCCGGAGGCCGCACGGATGCCAGGTAGGCAGAGATGTCGATCAGTTCTTGTACCGTCATGTCCTCATTGAAGCTTGGCATCTTGGACGTTCCGTCGGGGCCTTTGTAGCGTTTTGAAGAAATTTCTGCGTTGGGGTGTATGATCGATTCGGTGAAATATTCAAGGGGATGCATGGGTCCCATCTGACTCAGCTCGGGGCCTATGGATGGTCCTTCCGGCTTCGGAAAATTTTCGCCCTTTATCTGATGGCACGAAGCGCATTCAAACTTCACAAAAATCTGCCGACCTTCAGCAGCATCTCCTGGTGGCAATCTGAACAGCCAGTTTTGAGGGTGACGGTGCCCTTCCTCCTCCTCATCGTGGTCTTGTGCTCTCTCGGCCTTACCCTTATCGTGCCCTGCACCGGCATAAAGCAGTAGCCCGCCCAGTGGCTGGTTCAAAGCAGTGTCTTTAACGTCCACCGCCCCCAGACGATCTAAACTCCCCCAAGAAAACAGCGCTATCCCCGTCAGCAACATAAAAACGCATACATTCATTGCGATAGTTCTCCCTAACAAAGTTTTTTCTCCTAAAGGTTTCAGCCCTACCTTTACTTCGGTCCCATGGTAATATGCACCGTAGCTGCTCCGTCGTCCGCTATCGTTACCTCCTGCATCTTCTCGCCCAGCCTCTCATGCCAGAACTTCAGCGTGTAGGTTCCCGCCGGCACGCCAGCCAGCTGAAACTGTCCGGCAGCGTCGGTCAGTACAGTGTAGGGGCTGTCAGTCACCACAATCCAGGCCCACATCCAGCTGTGTATATCGCACTTCGCCCGGATCATTTCCGGCTTTTTCAAGGTGCGAATGTTCATGATCTTTTTGAAGCCGGGCTGGGCTTTATTGATGGGGGGGTTGATCTTACTAAAGGTGTGCAGATTATGCAGGAAGCCATCGCTGTTCTTCATCACCAGCTTTGCTCCCGCAGGCAATAATACCACAGGCGGCCTAAATCGGCACCCTCGTTGATCGAGTACCACCCCGCCCGGTGGGACGTCAAGCTTACCGGGAGGGGCATTGACGATCGACACCACGACGTTCCAAATGCCTTTACCTTCGCCGACCAGCAATGTTTCTAAAAGCAGTTCGGTACCGCACTTATGGGTGTCTTTGGTGACCTTGATTGTTTCGGGGGGCGGTGGTGTGCCGTCAAAGGTGACCTTGCCGCTAATGGTCGCACCCGTCGCCGGCGCCAGCCACACCAGTGCACTCACCAGCAGGAGGGGCAAAGCACGCCTGGCCAATCCTATATCTTCTTTTTTCATCGATCTGTCCCTATTGAAAATGCCGTTTATCGTAGCCAATTCTTGCCGCCTCGCAACCCATGACCGCAGGTTCCCTGGGGCGAGATGACATATCGTGCAAATTGCTTCATCGACTATGTAGCTTTGACGCACGGCATGTCACCGGCCCCAGGAGACTCACAGGAGCCCCATATTCCCAACAGGACAGGGCTTACGCATTCACATTAACGCCGTCAGAGGCAATCATGACGAAAGCCGGACAACGCTCTGCGACAAATGACTAACAGATGACTAACAGATGACTAACCAAGGTGCACTTTGGGCGGTTTGAAGGGAGGGGAAGTAAGTATAGCGTGTTTCAACGACAGCGGCGTGGCAAAAAACAAAAAGCTGAGCAGCGAGGTGAAAACCATACTTATCGGTAGGACAGCAGCCAGACAGGAGAAATCGAGTATGGCGTGCCCCGAGGGAGAGGCGTGACGCTTACCAGAGGCGGCATACCCGTGGTCGAGCCGATAGGTGTGGAATTGGCAGACAACCACCGCGCCAAATGCCACAAAGATAAGCAGCACGGCGCCAATCTGGAAAAGTTTGTGTGAGACAACCGATTGCACAAACGTACCTGTTCGTATGAGTGTTCGCTACCCCTGATCTGAGTGACGCCTGAGATGGGACAGCGGGAGCTGACGCGTGGCAAGTGTAGCGTTGCCTGCATAACGTTGTCAAGGCCCTTAATATTCCCTCTCCTCCGTTGCGGAAAGGTTGACAAAAGCCTCAGCATGGTATCCTTGGCATCGAGAGGAGGTGCTTGATAGATACTATCAAGTTATGGGCACGCAATGGAAACGCCGTGCGTCAGGCGATTGAGTTGGGCGAACTCGTCCATCTCGATACAGCCGGCGAAGAGTTGACCGACGAATTTCTGTTATTTGCTATCCAAAGCGGTCTGCTGTCGAAGTGGGCCGAGACATTTCCCAATCCACGCCATGCGCCTGAGATCAGCATGGAGGTGGTTTTAGCCGCACCTAGCGGCGCGTTTTGCCGGTTTTTGCACGTATCCCGAACATACGCCGTAGTGGTACGCAGCAAGGCGTGGCTTAGCGCCGCCTGGACATGCGGCTGAGGATAGGGTAAGCTGAAGCCTCATCGGTTTCCGGGGCGAGGGGGATAGTTCCCCCTTGTGGGAACTCCAAGATGGCGAAAAATATTGGCTTGATACGATGTGTGAGGATGTCTGCGAAACTGCTGAAAATTTTGATATCGAATACGTGTCGTTATGCCCCGCGCCGGACCAACAATTTCCAATATTCGAATATTCCGAACCAATGCAAACATGGGAAATGTCGCCGGGCCGATGATCCATCTGCCGTGCGGTCAACCGCAATAATCGTAACGTCGAATAGTGCTGGCCAGGCCAATTAAATGGAAGGCGGCGGCCCAACAAAGAAAACCCCGCAACGAGGGAGGTCGCTACGAGGTCAAGATCAGGGGAAGAGTTAATATAGTCAGATTACCCAGACCAACACGGCGGTGCAGTGATCGGGATCACTTAATGTTATTTCTCAAACTGCGGAAAGAACACATCGCAACGGGTGCAATCATGCGCCATGTCGCTTATTAGGGACACAGCGGAACTCAATTTGGAGCGTCGGAACTTCGCTTCCAGGCCAGAAGCAGAAGTTGGCTCCTGTTAATAAAGCTATGCTTTGATCGAAACGACAAAATTCAACACTGTCGATCCACAAACCTGGCTCACCGATGTTCATGCCCACATCGTAGATCACATGATCACAAAACTCGACGGACTTATGTCCTGACGTTACGTTGAAGTTTCCACGTAGCAGGACAATCTGTCGTGCAATAGGGTGGGATCGCTTGACGGTTACTCTCATCCGCGAGAAGCGTAGGTAACAACAAATATAGACAGGAGACGCCGACGATGAGCTACGAAGACATTCTTTACGAGATCGAAGATGAAATTGCGACCATCACGTTGAACCGCCCCCAGGTGATGAACGCGATTTCGCCCCGTATGAAAGCCGAAATGCACCAAGCCTTCGACGAGGCCGACGCCGACCGCGGCGTCCGGGTGATCATCCTGACCGGTGCGGGCGCAGCCTTCAGCTCGGGTTACGATCAAGGAGCGGGTGAAACCGGTCAAAGGCGCACGGACCCGACCGGGAAAAGCATCGCCGAATTTATCGAATCGTGGCAGCGAAACGACAGCACGAATGTGGAACAATGGACCCATATGTGGAAGCTCGGCAAGCCGATCATCGCCGCCGTCAATGGCTGGGCGATGGGTGGCGGTTTCTGGTATCAGCTCGCCGCCGACATCACCATCGCCTCCGACAAGGCTGTGTTCGCACAGCCCGAAGTCCGTCATATTTCGAATTCGACTTACCTGTTTACGGCGCTTTGCGGCTGGAAAGCGGCCAACCGCTGGGCGTTGACCGGCGATCATTTCGACGCCGAGGAAGCGCTCCGCATCAACATGGTGAACGAGGTCGTGCCGCACGAGGAGCTGATGGCGAGGACGCGCGCGCTCGCCGCCCGTATCGCGCTGACGCCGGAACCCGCCGTCAGGCTCAATAAGGCGATCGCCATGCAGGGGCTTCAGGCGTCCGGCGTCACGGCGGCGTTGCTGGTCGAAGGCGCGCTGGGCGCGCTCGCCCATTCATCGCACAACGATTATCGCGAAAAGCTTTTCGAGGTGCAGCGCACGGAGGGCGTAAAGGCGTACCTGCAAATGCGAGATGGCCCGTTTCAACCCGAGCCGATGGGCCCACGCTCGGCCCAGGCCCGCGCCGCACGAAAAGCGGAGAAATAAAGTTCGATTTCGGCCATCTGTAATCTAGAAAGTCGGAGTATATGCCAGGGCTAAGGGTTCTGCAGTTGGGACCTCGGTGCCTTCCTTTGGGGCGAGTGGCGTGTGATAGGGCGGGATGGCCGGAGGGTAACAACCGAAACGCTAATCGGAAACAATCAAAGTGGGAACTGTATCGCCACCGGAGAACGCAAGGGTCAGCGTACCGTCTGTGTCTGTCTCGAGGGGTGTAATTATGCCGGTGCCCAGATTGATCCGCCGGGCCGACGCATGCCCTTTGGGCAGGCGTAGTACCATTTCAGAAGTCTCCGGGTCCGGCAGAGCCAAGGTGATGGAGCCCTTGTCAGATTGTAGCGCAACGAAACTTCCGCCGAGACACGATCCGCTTTCGCCAGGAATCAATGGCCCGTCGATGCCGTTCAGGGCAGCGTTTAGATGCCGGACAACATGGAACCCTAGGCGTGGGTTCCAAAGCCGGTCGAGGACGCCCCGGCGCGGGAAATAGCCGCGGTCGTTGTCGGCAAAGGTATCCGCATATACCGTGACATTGTCGAAGGCGCAGGCAGCGGCCATGGCTTCGGCGATGCGATTGACCATGCGGTGCTCATCCGCCGTTTCCAGGGCGGGGTTTGCGCCGCTCATGCGCAGGTGTACGGAAGCCGCAACACCCAACTCGGCGGCGATGGCCCCGTGTGTGGCGATGGACGCCCAGGGCGATTTATCCATGGTCAGCCGGAAGACAAAACCGGAGATGGCGCCATCAAGTTCTGGGCGCGCCAGCAGGCCCGCCATCTGGTCGCGGTCGCTGGGCAGAAATCCTTGGTTGATGGCATGATAGTACTTGCCCGCCTCGGTATGCTGCTCGTCGATCGAACGCAGCCGCGATAGATAGACGGGGATATCCACCCGCCGGGCGATCTTGCCGATACCACTGACAATGCGGTCCAGAACATCCCAGTTAATGCCAATTTCCCAGGCCGAGAAAATATCCTGGTGGGCGAGGATCAGGTCGAGGTGATGCGAAGCCGGGTCGCCGAAGGAAAACAGGGTGAACTCGTGGCCATGGTCCCTCAATATGCGCAGGCGGTCTCGATTGCCGGGAACCAGTAAATCGCGCAAGGGGACCCGAACCTTCCTGAGCCCCATCTCCCAGAGCGCCA
>JAPULM010000276.1 GCA_027294925.1 bacterium | reverse complement strand
AAGTTGAACACCCCAGAGGCTTTGAAGATGAGGACGAACCCCAGCGCGATGAGGGAGTACATCACCCCGGACAAGAGACCGGCAATCAGAACCTCGAGAAAGAACAAGGTAGCATCCTTAACATTTGTTCCGTTGTATTCTGTCTTATTTTAGGGTACAGCAGTATTGGCCAAAACACCTTATGTGTCAAGTCGCAGTGATGATCACTTCTTTGCTCACGATATCACGCTTTTCGATTCTCTAGCCCCGAGCACCGCTGCGGCAAGCGCATCATTGTTGGATAGGTTGTTATAGCAAAGACTAATCGCCTGCCATGAGGCGCTGTCTAAGGCGGTTATCAGTGGCGATGTCGATCGCGGTCCAAGCCATCGCCACTGACCCGTCCACCACCGCCTGGTCAGCTGAGGCGGTGATGCAGTGAGCGGTAAATTCGGGTTGATGGTTGACGGCCGGTAGCGAGTCGATGCCAATCATCGGATGAATGGACGGCAAGGCGTGGGAAATATTGCCCATGTCAGTCGAGCCTGAGGTCCGTTCGTTTGCAGGATCTGGGAAGGAACGCCCCAGGGACTCGGCATGGCGCTGGTAGATCGCCGCTATATCGAGGTCATGACGCATTTCGGCATAAGGTTTCGTTTCATCAGCAATCTCTAATTGGGCGCCCGTGGCAAGTGCGCCGGCTTCGAAGCAACGGTAGACCCTGGGGCGTAGTTCCTCCAACGCCGCCACCGTGCGCCCTCGAACACTATATTGGGCACTCGTATGGGCTGGGATGATATTGGGCGCATCGCCACCCTTGGTGATAATGCCGTGGATGCGGTCGGTAGACCGGATGTGTTGGCGCAGTAGCCCAATCGCAGTCTGAGCGATGGTCATGGCGTCGGCGGCGTTGATACCCAACTCGGGATAGGCGGCCGCATGCGCTGCCTTGCCTCGATAGTGAACGTTGAACCTCGATGAAGCGATAATCTTGGGCATGATACTGTCAGACGGCGCAGGATGGGTCATCATGGCGGCGTGCACACCCGCAAATGCACCGCGGTCGAGCAGCATAATCTTGCCGCCACCGCCTTCCTCTGCCGGGGTTCCGATCACCTTAACGGTCAGACCGACCTCATCAGCCACGCGTGCGGCTGCAATGCCGGCGCCGAGTGCCATAGCGGCGATGATATTATGCCCGCAGGCATGACCAACTCCGGGGAGACAATCGTATTCGGCACAAATAGCCAGGTGGAGCGGCCCATTGCCGGCTTTGGCAACAAACGATGTGGGGAGATCGAAACCCCCTGTCTCGACACTAAAGCCGGCATCCGTGAGGGACTCTGCGAGCCAGGTACACGCACGTTCCTCCTCAAAGCCGAGTTCGGGATGGGCATGAATTCTGTGACTGAGTTTGAGCAATTCCGCCTGTATCGCATTAATCTGTTCTTGCGCACCGGCTTTTGGGTCCATGGTCATGTCCTCCAGAGTGCATAAATGGGGGATTACGAGCGTTATCAGTTGCCACAAGTCACGCTTCCCAAGCAAATCTGTTGCTTTATTTCACCGCCGAACTTGTCCACCTAACTAGCTGTGGCGGGCAATAAGCGCCTTAGTCGGCCTGCTCGAACTGCACAAGAATGTTGTCCGGATCGAGGACGAAAAACGTCCGCATCTTTCCCTGTTCATTACAAAAATCCTTCAGGTCACCGGCAACTCGAACACCGTTGCCCAGCAGTTCATCCACCACGGCGTCGAGGTTATCGACCATAAAGGAGAGATGGCTAATGCCGATTTGGTCAAGCTTGATGGGCTTGCCGCTGACCGCATCGCCCGGATGGGAGGTCAGGACCAAGAACGGGCCGCAAATAGAGGGGTCATCAAAGTAGACATTGGCGACGGTGCGAGAGGCATGCGGGGTATCGTACATTGCCGCCGAGCCAGCGCCGGGGCGCATCGCCATCTGTTGGATGGTGTGCAGCTTTACCTGCATCCCCAATAGATCGCGGTAAAACGCCAAGGACTGCTCCAAATCACTCACACAAATCGCGATGTGGGCGACACCTTTGGTTTTCACGTGATGGGTCCTCCCAGGGGCGTAAGTAGAGATCGCAACAGGAGAGCAAAGCGGAGCGATCACTAGATGCGTCAAATGCTTCGGATCGTTTCTACTGGACGTATCATATCCGGTTCTGTGCTTGCAAGCCAGCAGGCCTGCCGATTGCATGGAGGTTGTCGAGGTTTCGATGATGATGTCGCTTGTTGACTTAGGGTTTCGTCTCTGAGGTCTAATACGCTGTGCAGGCTGTTGCCCACCCATGTGGACTGGGAAAAAGCAGAAAGCGTCTCGGGTGGGCCTTCCGCTCGAGTTCATCCGTTTGATAGGCGGAGGATGCATCCAACTTGTTCACTTCATGTCCTCTTACACTGAAGTGCTGTAGAGATCTTGCAGAGCTGAAGCCAAGTCCGGAAACGTGAAGTCGAATCCTTCATCTCGCAATCGGCGCGAGACACAGTAACGACCGTACAAAGCCAGTTCCGGGTCCGTGCGCATGATCAGCGGCGCTGCAAGCCGTACCATCCAGCTTGTCGTCGGCAACCCAAACGGCACCCGGAGAACCCGCCTCAGTTCACGCATGAACTCATCATTGGAGACTGGCTTGGGCGCGGTCGCCAGATAGACGCCGTTCATGCTATCGTTTGAAATGGCGCGGGTAATGAGGCGATTCATATCGGATTCATGTATCCAACTGATGCCTTGTCGTCCGTGTCCCACGTTTCCGCCCAGACCCCAACGAGCCAGTTTGGCAAGACGAGGTAATGCGCCGCCGTTGCGTCCCAGTACAAAACTAGTCCGTAGGATCACCTGGCGCATGTCGGGAAGAACTGACCGTGCATACGTTTTCTCCCATGCTTGGCCCACCAAAGGTGCCAAGCCATAGCCAAACGCTGCGTCCTCGTCGCAGACGACCTCGGGCGGGTCGCCGTACCGGTGCGCGGTCGACATTTGAACCCACACGGGTGGCGGCGCCTGAACTCTCCGCAGCGCCTGACCAAGCACATGGGTAGCCTCGACGCGCGAACGCAGGATCTCGTCACAGTGATCCGGTGTCTTAACGCAGTCCACCGATCGGCCCGCCAGATTGATCAAAGCGGCAGCGCCTTCGAGATGATTCGCCCACTCACCGAAGGTGCGTCCGTCCCATTGGGCATGTATCCATCGGCCGTCTTCCGCAGGCCGGTGGCGCGAGATTAGGATCACTTCGCAGTCATAGTCAGCAAGACAACGAGCCAGATTCAAGCCGAGAAAGCCCGTGCCTCCGGCTATAACAATTCGTCCAGTTGGTATCGTTCTATCCGTCATACAATTCCGTTGTCGTTTGATTCTGAAAAGTCGACTAAGGTAAAACTCAGCAGCACATCTTTGTGCGTCGGCTGGAGTGCGTTATTATGTGGTGTCAAGCACCTACCATGGCTGCTTTTGCAACACCAACTATTCCTAACCAGTGAATTCCGACGAGCCACACCACAAAGGCGCAAATTTCCAGTCTAGCCCCTTCGGGAGCCGTCATTTCTATTTTGTTCGATAGTAGGCCGACCTTCGGCTTAATCCAGCCGACGGTTTCAGCCTGCTCACATATCGTGTAGGTACGCGACAATCGACCTTCGGACGCCATGAGCCACTCGGTGCCATCGAAGACGATCTGCAAATTTAGAGGTGTCGACTTGATTCTCAGGCATTCCGCCACTATTTCCCCGTTTCTCTTGAGTACCCATCGACTTCGACCCTCTCTCACTGCCGAGTATGAACTCCCCTGCACCGTAAGACGTCCCTTATTTAGCTTCGCAAAATCGAGTTGTCCGACTGCATCTGATCTTACAGAGATGTCGTAAACCGTTGAAAAGAAACCACCTCGACGCCTACAACTTATCATCACGGGATCAACTCCTGTATCCTATCTGCTCTTGCCACATGGTGCCGGGGTGACCGGTGCATTTGCCAAGTCGACTCCGTGGTTGACGAGGCGCTTAGAACGTTAGCACCGGGAAGTCAGGGGGAAGACCTAGGTACACCTGCCCAACCGTCTCATACCGGGTCTCGGCGGCGAGTACATGATGCCTCAGTACCTGGACGCCCTCCCATGCGGTAGGCGGTGCGATGCCCGACACAGAGGAGCCAAATTTGTGCGCTCGTTGGCTCGTTATTGAGTAAGTGGCTCTGTTCGACTTCATTGAGATCCGGTTTTCGAATTGAATCTATGAGTTGCTCTTGAGTGATGCCAGGCCTCACGACGATGGTGTGGGTAGAACCCTTTGACGAAGGTGAGAAATAGTCGGCCTCGAAGTCGAAGTCACAATCTTCGGTCAGGTAGTCCTGCAGAATGTCGAACACTTCGTTGTCGTCTGCCGATACACAGGGATGCCCCTCGTTGTGCTGAACTCATGTATGCGGGCCATGATGTAGTTCATT
>JAPULM010000275.1 GCA_027294925.1 bacterium | reverse complement strand
CGATTTCGCCAACGCCACCCTGCCGCCTATATTCGTAATGAACTTGGCATCCACGATATTCCCGAACGCGTGCACTGGGACCATGCATTTGCCAAGGCGGTTGGTGCTCCCGGCGCCTATGATTATGGACCACAACGCGTTTCCTGGTTAGGGCATTTAATGAGTAATTGGATCGGCGACGACGGCTGGCTCAAAACCCTTAATGTCCAGGTCAGACAGTTTAATATCATCGGTGATTTGACGCGCTGTACGGGCGTGGTAACAGCCAAACGCATGGACGGGCCGGAGCCGATTGTGGAATGTGATATCTGGGCTGAGAATCAACGTGGCGAACGAACCGCTATAGGTACGGCATGCGCAGTTCTCCCGTCAAAAACCAAATCATAGCCTCTCCAACAACATGGGTCCTTTTGGGCAGATACGTAGAGCTAGCTCGAACCAGCAACCTACGTTTGACGACGCATTATACATGATGGTGTCATGCACGAGAGGTTTTCTCAAATGTATGCTAAAATAACGTCTGTAATGGGTAATCTACCCTTAGCATATATGGTGTACATTTGCCTGACGTCACCTTTCCATTCATCAATAGATAGGAGCTGTAGCCCATGCAAGTTCAAGTTGCTGGCCTCCGCTTTGAACCCGCAGGCAAGATCTTGCAGTATATCGTGCAGTCTCTGGTGTTAGATCGCGGTGACAAATGTGTGGCCGAATCGAACGATGGACTCGCTGTCGCCACTGTGGTGATAGCGCCGGAAGACAAACACTTTGAATCGCAACCGACCGATTTAAAACGGGTAATTCGTAAAGCCACGCTACATGACTTGGACCAAGCCGAAGGTTACAAATACGAGGCTAATGAAGCCTTAAACATCTGTCGGGAGTTTGTTCAACAACATCAACTACCCATGAAGCCGGTAAGCGTCAACTATACCTTAGACGGCCGTAAAGCCGTTTTTTATTTCACTGCCGATGACCGGGTTGATTTTCGCGCCCTGGTTAAATTTCTCGCCGAACGATTAAGAACTCGTATCGAAATGCGGCAAATCGGTGTACGGGATGAAGCGAAACAATTAGGCGGTTATGGCGTCTGTGGCCGCCCCCTCTGTTGCTCGACGTTTCTTACCGAGTTTGCACCAATCTCCGTTCGGATGGCAAAAGAACAAGGGCTAAATTTAAACCCCTCTCGCATATCGGGGGTGTGTGGCCGACTCAAATGTTGCTTGGCGTACGAAATGGAAGTCTATCAAGCAATACGAGATGAGCTGCCCCGCATTGGCACCCCCTACATGACCGAAGAAGGCCCAGGCCATGTTTCGGATATAACGATTATAGGTGAAGCCTTTGAGGTTATCGCTGAGGAAACCGGCAACCGATTTCTCTTTCGCCTACCGAGTGCAGAAGCCCGCACCAACCATTGCAAGAGTGATTGTGGGAAAGGTGGTGGATGTCAAAATGGCTCAGGATGCGGCTCGGGGGGATGTGGTTAATCGTTTAAAACATCTTGCTTAGCACTGCTTAGCAAAATTCGTTTTTGATGACTTGACAGATTGTATAGCCACGCGCACAATGCGACGTCAGTATCATCATGAAGAAAGAGCTGTTTGTATGCCGCTACCGCCCGCTGATTCGCTGTCAACAAATTCTGCCCCATTGCTAACGGATCGTCTCGGCCGTCACTTACGCAGTCTGCGTATTTCGGTTACCGATCGGTGCAATTTGCGCTGTCAGTACTGCATGCCGGAAGAAGAATATGTCTGGCTTCCACGCACAGACATTCTTACCTTCGAAGAACTCGTTAAACTGACTGATGTGTTTACCGACCTTGGGGTAGATAAAATTCGTCTTACTGGCGGCGAGCCCCTATTACGTAAAGACCTGTCGGTTCTGATCCACATGCTCAGACAGCTGCCGAAATTAACAGAGGTGGCGTTAACCACCAACGGGGTTCTGCTATCGGAGCAGGCCGATGCACTCTATACTGCTGGATTACACCGTATCACGGTTAGCCTCGATACGTTAAATGCCGAACGATTTAGGACGTTGTCCCGCAGAGATTCATTAAACCGCGTATTAGCCGGCATCAAACAAGTGTCACGGGCTGGCTTTCACGGCTTAAAGCTTGATACGGTTGTCATCCGCGGTTTCAACGACGATGAACTGGTTGACTTAATTGAATACGGCAAAGACATCGCTGCTGAAGTCCGTTTTATTGAGTACATGGATGTCGGTGGCGCCACCAATTGGTCGTTAGAAAGTGTGTTTTCGCGCGCCGAAATGCTTGACCAACTGCAACGTCACTATGGCAATATTGAGCCCTTAGCAGGCCGTGGTTCGGCCCCGGCTGAACGCTTCCAACTCCCCGATGGAACCGCATTTGGTATCATCGCTTCCACCAGCACGCCGTTTTGCAGCACTTGTGACCGCAGTCGGCTCACATCTGATGGCATATGGCTGTTGTGCCTTTATGCAACTCAAGGTATTGACTTGCGCAGCCCACTGCGCTCGGGCGCCTCGCCTGACACCATTAAAACCCGACTGCGTGAGGCTTGGCAAAGACGCGATGCTCGTGGCGCTGAAGAACGTCAAGAACTTGAGCAGTTTGGTGCCCGCGGAACACTCGTGCAAGTGCAACGCTTACGGGAAGAACCGCATCTTGAAATGCATACCCGCGGCGGCTAAGCTCGGGGGACTTCAGTTAAGAATAAGGATTTGCCATGTCCCAGCCAAAAGCCCTTAACCGCATACTAGGAGTCTTACCTCTAATCTTCCTTTTGTGCGCTCTCTTACCAGCAGACGCCAAAGACGCGTCACCTCGCGTGCAGCATACCACCAACAAACCGTTTGAACGGTTCATAAAAGACCTGACAGCCGCCATCCGGAAAAACAAAATGGGTCTGGTGGCGCGGGCCAGCGCCCAGGCCGGTGCTGCTTCCATTGGCGTCAACATCCCTGGCAATCAGGTATTGATGGTCTTTCGCCCGGATTTTGCCGTTCGCATGCTCAAAGCCGACGTCGAGGCGGGATTTGAAGCACCGATCCGGATCTATGTGGTCGAACAGCCTGACGGAACGGCGCGTCTTTCATATATCAAACCGTCACACATCTTTGCCGGTTATCAGAATAAGCAGTTAGACAGCATGGCCGCCGAACTGGATACCATCTTTGCCGCCATCATCCGCGATGCGCTGAATTAGTCAGCTTCAGGATGCTTAAGTAGATGGAAGCAACCGCGCTCCCCTCGCATCTAGGCGTTCGTGAACGCTGGCTAACCGCGGGCTTGCTAGGCATCGGCTTGATTACCTTTGCAATCAGTGCCTCGGTCACCAATCTTATCTTACCCAAGATCATGACCAGCCTGCAGGTCGAATTGTATCAAATTCACTGGGTACTCACCGCTTTTGGCATTGCCCGCACCATCATCATTCCTGCCCTCGGCTGGCTCAGCGGCTGGTTAGGACCTCGTAACTTATATTTGCTCTGTATGGCCACCTTCTCTGTCGGCTCATTAGGCAGCGCGCTGGCCTGGGATTGGGCTTCGCTGATGTTTTTCCGTGCCTTAATGGGGATAGGGGGAGGTCTGTTGCAACCGCTCAGCATGGCCATCTTTTATCAAATCTTTCCACCTCAGCAACGTGGTATGGCCCTGGGGCTATCGCTAATCGGCTGGTCAATAGGTCCGTCCCTCGGCGCCTTGATGGGCGGCTATGTGTTGGAATTTGCCTCGTGGCGTGCCACCTTTGCGATCATCTTACCACTTGCCGGTGTGGGCATGCTACTGGCCTGGTGGTTTTTACCCGCGCTACGACGTCCCGAACGCCGACGCCTAGATTTTTATGGCTTGCTCACCATGGCCACAGCAGTCACCTCGCTCTTGTTAGCGTTGAGCCAGGGCAATCGGGAGGGGTGGGATTCGCAATACATCCTCACCTTGTTTGCCATCTGTGCCGCTGCCGGCCTGATCTTTGTCATGATTGAGTTACGCCACCCGGAACCATTGATGGAACTACGACTATTCGGCGTCACGCCATTTTTGATGGCCACCATCGTCTTGTTCCTCAGCACCATGGCCTTTCGAGGCGCAGGCCCCATGTTAAACGTATTTATGCAACGCGCTCTGGGCTTCGTTCCCCTACTGGTGGCGTGGACCCTGGTGCCGGTAAACATTGCGTACGGGGTCACGGTGCTGGCCGTAGGCCCTCTTTCAGACCGCTTCTCGCCACGATATTTGGTGCTCGTGGGCCTCGTGCTGTACGCCGTCATTTTCTTTGTATATGCCGGTATCAACGAACTGACCACAGTCGGCATGATGATTACCCTAATGACGTTTCGCTTTATCGGCGAAGGGTTAGTCGGTTCGCCGAATAATCTGACTGCCTTACGAGCCCTTAATGAACAACAGATCATGATGGCGGCGGGCGTCATGGGACTGTTGCGTAGCATTGCCGGTACCCTCGGACCGGCAATGTCGGCCGTCTTCTGGGATCAGCGCTATGGACGCCATATTCAGCATTATGCCGAGAACACACCTGAAGACGCCCTGGGATTGACCACTGCGATCAGCAGTATGCAGCATTTGTTAACATGGACAGGTGAGATTGCTGTACAGATTTCGACTAAAACCATGGCCCTGCTGCACCAACGTTTGCTGGCCGAGGCCAGCACGGCAGCCTGGCAAGATTATCTGCTGTCCAATACCGTTCTCGCTCTGCTGTGCATTGGTCCGGCCCTCTTGGCCACAGGACGTACACGGAGGTCGTACGCCTCTACCGCTCAACAAGGGACGTCAACCACACAAAAAGCCACGCCGAAAACATCGTCTACACAATAATCGCTCACACAACGTTAATCATCGTCATCTTAAGAACCGGTATTGGGAAATGGCTTGTCGAGCACCCAAAGGTAACCATCCGGATCGACTAAGTAAACCTCTCTGAGGCCGTGTCCCTTGTCCGTCGCAGTAACCAGCACGGTGAATCCGAGGCGGCGGGCCATCGCTTCTGCTGCATCCGGATCGGAATCATGCAGACGCAATTCGGCCCCTACACCACGTTGCCGGCCATCCGCCAAACGCTCATACAGCGGATGATCCTGATAGGTATGATCAGCGTGTAGCATCCACTCAGCTTCCCCACTACGGAGCACTGCGAAATCAGGGTCACTGTAGATCAGTTCAGCTCCCAAAACCTCGCGGTGAAAAGGTAGGGCGGTAGCAATATCCCGGACCAAAAGATTCAGCGAAAGACCACGCAGTAAGCGCCCGTACTCCGGGGCCGGCATCCAAGGGTCGCCGGTGCGTTGTTTCATAACTTATCTCTCCTTTTATGCCTTTGCATGAGCCAATTTTCACTGCCATTGATAAGCATCAGAGCCAACACTCATTGCACCCAACTGGTAACAGCGGCATGGCGAATGCAGGTCATGCCGCGGTATACTATTAGACATGACACAATGCCTACAGGAACTCCAACTTGACGGCCTGGTCGGCCCAACACATCACTTTGGAGGCCTGAGCATCGGCAATGTTGCGAGCATGGCGCATGCTGGCTGGCAAAGCCATCCCCGTCAGGCTGCCCTCCAGGGTCTGGCTAAAATGCGTCAGGTAGTTGCACTTGGTATCCCACAAGCCGTTTTACCCCCTCTTGAGCGGCCGGATTTGTGTTTCTTGCGTCAGGCCGGCTTCAAGGGCTGCGACACTGAGGTTATCCGCCAGGCGGCAGCGGCTGAACCCTATCTACTCCATCTGGCGATGAGCAGCGCCTTTATGTGGACAGCCAATGCTGCGACGGTAATCCCGAGTTGCGACAGCGAGGATAGCCGTACCCACCTTGTCGTTGCCAACCTTGCGGCAACTTCCCATCGCGCCATTGAGGGACAGCCCCGAGCCGCGATGCTCCGACGCTTGTTCACCAATGCTGCACAGGTCGTTATCCACAATCCCCTATTCACCAACCCTGCCTTCTGTGATGAAGGCGCAGCCAACCATTCTCGTCTTTATGGTAGCGACTCTGCATCTGGCTACCATCTGTTCGTCTATGGGCGTGCTCACGACATGCCTACCTCGCAGCTGCCCGGTCAGTTTCCGGCCCGACAAACTGCCGCAGCCAGCCGGGCTGTGGCGCGGCTGGGACGCTTGCCGGCAAACCGAGTGTTGTTCGTTCGCCAGCAAGCGCAGGCGATTGATGCCGGCGCCTTCCATAACGATGTGGTCATGGTCGCGCATGGTAATCGCCTCCTGCTACATGAATATTGCCTGGTCGATCAAGAAAACACGATACAGACTATACGGCGACATGTTCCGGAGCTAAATGTCTATCAGACAGCCGAAAGTGACTTAAGCCTGCACCAAGCAGTCAAGAGTTATCTGTTTAACAGCCAGTTGTTGAATGTCTCGCAGGGCTATGTTTTGTTAGCCCCCATGCAGTGCAGTAGCGGTACAGCACATCAGATAACTCAACGCCTACTGGATGAAGGTTTTATTGACCAAGTGATCTTTCAGGATCTCGACCAAAGTATGGCCGGTGGTGGAGGACCGGCCTGTTTACGTCTGCGCTTGCCATTGAACAAGGCCGAATTAATGACACTGGCGCCGGGCATCCGCCTGACTGAGGTCAAACTTCAGCAACTTGAAGCCTGGGTGAATCGACATTATCGCGACAAATTGGCGGCGGCGGATCTGGCCGATCCATGCCTGCTAAGGGAATCACGTGAGGCTTTGGATAGCCTCACCCAGCTGCTCGATCTGGGCGCCATCTACCCCTTTCAACAAGTGCTATCATGAAACATCAGAACGCCATAGCCCCGCTTCATATTCGGCCGGTGCTGCGCACAGACATAGCGGATATACGCCACCTGGCTAAGCTCCTCGATACCATCAATCTGCCCAAAGATCCAGACGCAGTCGCCGAAATGGTAAGTCAAAGTGAAGCCAGCATTAAACGTCTGACAGTTTCAGCCCAGGTCCCCGTTGCGGCTTGTAACAGTATCTATATGCTGGTGGCTGTCAAGGGTGACCGCCTGCTAGGTACAGCCTCGTTGCTGTCGCACCACGGCACGCCTGATGATCCACACTACTACCTGCGAGTTGTTGAGCAAACCGTGCACAGCACCCAATTAAACTCACACCATCGGCGCCATCTTCTACAACTCGGACGAGACCTAGAACCATGGACCGAGCTGGGCGGATTGGTCGTACATCCTGAAGCGCGCGGGCAGGGCATCGGCAAACTCCTGCTTGCGGCACGCCTCATGATGGTGGCGAAAAACCCAGCGTGGTTTTGTAAACGACTTCTGGCCGAACTATTACCACCGCGCCAGCAAGACGGCAGCAATGCCTTCTGGGAAGCGCTCGGCGCACCATTGACCGGGCTTAACTATTACCGTGCTGATCTCTTATGCCGTACGGATAAGGAGTTCATCGAATCCCTTTTCCCGCGTCACCAGATCGTGATGGAACTGTTGCCCGCAGAGGCTCAAGAGGTCGTTGGTCAGGTCAATGCGGAAACGGTTCCGGTACTTCATTTACTTCAACGGGCTGGCTTTAGCTTCCTGAACACGATTGACCCTTTTGACGGTGGCCCCCATTACGGCGCAAGCCTGGAGGAGGTGACACCGGTACAGCGTTGCCGAAGCCTCGTTTGCCTGGATCACCCACCCACGGAGGAATGCGCTAACGTTCTACTGGCCCATCCGACCTTGCATCAATTTCACCCCATCCCCGCTCAGATATGTGGTGACGGGCTGCGGATTACTAAACCTGTCATACATTCCCTACATTTACATCCTGGTGATTTGGTCTGGATAATGCCCCTCGATTGGTAGCATTTTCTTTTAGTGCTCAGGCTGAACTTAAGGCGCAGAAAGAAAAAATCCCGCTAGGCGAAGTTGAGAAGCCAGCTTTTACTACATTTCTCAATGCAGCCTAAATTATTTCATACAGCCCTTACAGGCCGGGCGACGCTTTAAGTTTCAAACGTATTATGACGATGTATAAACCAAGAGTCTTATGTCTTATAAACAGCTTTTTTTACCTATCGACTTCTGCGCTTATACAACTACACGATTAGGAGACAATGTACAATGACTGACTCTATTCTCGCCTCCGATGTGGTAACACCGCCCGAGCCGCTAGAAGCCGCGTTACTCAAACGGGTCGAATCGGGTCAGATCGAATTGCCTCTCCTGCCCGATGTGGCGTGGCGCGTGATGGAAATGAGCCGATCGGATGACGTTGATATACGGCAAATCTCAGACGTCGTCCATCGTGACCAAGCGCTGGCTAGCCATTTGCTTCGTGTCGCCAATTCGCCGGCTTATATGTCACGCATGCCAATCTTGTCTTTGCAACAGGCAATTGGACGCCTTGGAGTCAGAACGCTGTCTGAAATCGTCTTTGCGGTTTCCGTACAATCCCGGCTTTTCGAAGCACCAGGTTACGAACAGGAAATACAGGCCCTCTGGATGCACTCGGTCAGCACAGGGCTCTATGCCAATGCAGTCGCTCGTCTTTTACGCCGCAATGTCGAAGGCGCTTTTTTGTGCGGCTTGCTGCACGACATTGGTAAAGCGATTATCCTCCAACTACTAATTGATATACAAAACGAAGAGGCAATGATGCTGCTGCCAGCAGCGCTGGACGATTTGGTAGAGGCGCACCACCAGCATGTCGGCGGCCTTCTGGCTCAGCAATGGTCGCTACCGACATATGTGTGTGAGAGTATTCTTTCACATCATGACAATCCACCTTCCGCAGAGTGCTCCGAATTGGTCTTAGTCACACAGTTAGCCGATTGCTTATCTTACCACATGATGACCCCCGAGCGTGTTGACGCGGACAGCGTGACCAACCATCCGGTTCTGCCCATCCTCAATCTATATCCGGAAGATGTCGCCGAACTTATAGAGCAGCAGGAGAAGATTAAAAAAGTCGTTGAATCGATGTCCTGACAGCTGACCCAAGAAGAGCGTCGACCTTCGTCTTGACGGCTCCCGTACTGCCTCAAACACCTTCTAATGCAAAACATCGAATTCCATTAAGCCTATAAAAATCTTTCTCTTACTGAACACCCCAGTTAAACAACGCCGTGTACTCCGGCAATTAATGTGGCAAATTTACAAAACAATTGGAGATAATTAAATATGCCTCTTCACGGACGCCGGGGGTCGAGACGATTTCACATCCCACCGTCGCTCTTGACACCTGGCGTTTCGCGTTAATTCACCACGCTTCTGAAAACCAACGACATCTTTTCTAACCGACTGTCTGAAAATTCATGCGCTGCCTCTTTACCTCCCTTTAAGTACTTGACCATAAATTGTCGCATATCGACTCAAGGCTTAGGAATTGCGGATTTCGGTACGTGGAATTGAAGATCAAGGGTTTATTCCGCAATCCGCATGCCGCCTTAGCTCTACTCTGCCTGCCGTTACTCACCGAATGACACCGGCTAGATTTGTTTGTTGCAAATAGCGTTGTAGAAAAATGCTCAGCAGCAAGACGGGCACAGCCATCAAGGTTGCCGTCACCGCAGTGACAAACCAGTTGCCTTGATAGAGATAGTAGTAGACCTGCAGAGGCATCGTCTTTTCACCCAAGGTCAGATAGGTGGCCAGGATGAACTCTTCCCACGAAAACAGCCAGGACAGCAGAGCGCCCACCACCAGACCCGGCAATGCAAGGGGGAAAATGATGTACACAAGTGTACGCAGCGTGCCGCAGCCGTCCAATGCAGCGGCTTCTTCAATCTGACGCGGAATGGCTGCAAAGGTTGTGGTCAAGATCCACACGGCAACCGGTAACACCATGGTCAAATGAGCAAGTACAAGGCCAATTTGCGTATCCATCAGACCCCAGCGCAGGAACACAACAGCAATAGGCATCGCAATGCTGACCTCCGGCAACATACGGCAGGCAAACAGGCCTAGCAAGATGCCGTAACGCCAGTTTAGCGGCAACTGAATAAGACTATAAGCTGCCGGTGCACCGAGGACAATGGCGAACAGCGCGACGCTACTCGCTACTACCAGGCTTTTACGCATCGGTGCAATGACCTGTCCACTTGATACAACGCGTTGCCAATGGCGTCCCGTCAGGCCATGCGGAACAAAGGTCGGATGCGCAGTCATCACTTCGGCTGGCGGACTGACTGAGATTTTGATCAGCAAATAGACGGGCCCGACCGCGAACAGTAACATCACGGCCAAAAATAATGCTCGCCAGGTTGTCACCGCAACCCCTCCATGCTTCCTGCTAACCGTAGATAGGCCAGCACTGTAATCACAATCATCAGGAGCAAAACGGAGCTGCTAGCCGCTGCCGTGTGAGGGTTGCCATACTCCAGGTACTCGACATAGGCGTAGGTTGATAGCACTGGCAGGTTACGACCAACTAGGGCCATAGGCAGGGCAAAGATGCGAAACGCGTCCACCCCTCGTATAATCAGGGCCATGCTCATCGCCGGTCGTAGCAATGGTAGCGTAATCCACCGGAACTGTTGCCACGGGCCAGCGCCATCCGTATGCGCAGCTTCGTAGACGTCGCGCGGAATTGCTTGTATGCCGGCCAACAAAATGAGCATCACCAGAGGTGTCACCTTCCAGGCATCGGCAACCGACACGGTAAGCAGAGCAAGCCAACGACTACCCGTCCAGTCAATCGGCAGTGCAATAAGCCCAAGCCGATACAATCCTTCGTTAAGATAGCCAACCATACCAAACACGTATCGCATGACCGCAGCGGCCACAATGGTCGGAACGCCCAGAGGAATCAGAAGTACAACACGCACCATGCCCTGGGCGCGCCAGCGACCGCTCAGCGACACCGCCAGGGCCAGACCCAGACAGAGCTCCAAGCCTAAGCTTACACCGGTAATGACCAGCGTATTTACCACTGCCTCGCCAAACTGAAAATGCGCCCCTACGGTGCGAAAGGCTTGCAGGCCCCAGCTACCTGCAGGCGTCCGCAAACTCATCAGCAGGGTGGACAGCACCGGCATCATGGTAAACGCCATCAAATAGAGCGTCAGCGGCGCTAACCCGAGTAGGTAACGCGGTTTCACCGTTGCCCTCGTAGGATGTTCAAACGAGCAGCCAGAGGTGGCAAAACCTGCTCTGGTGCCTCACCGCGCCAAAGGATGCGCTGCACGGCTTCATTGACAATGCGTTCATACCCTGCCCAATAACTGACCTGCCTACGGAAGACACCATGACGTAGAGCTTCACCGATTGCTTTGACATGCGGTTGCAGCCAATCTTCAACAACCCCTTCAACATCGGAGCGCAGGCTAGGCCAACCGAGCCTGCTGACCAGCACCGCCTGCACGTCATGACTCTGCAAGTGACGGATAAGTTGCAAGGCGAGCTGACGGTGTGGCGCACCTACAGGGATTCCCATCACATCACCCCCGATGACGTGTGCTTCACGTGCCGGACCAGCCCAGCCACTATAGGTCCGGATGTCTTTCTTGCCATATTCGCGCAACAAGATAGACACACCGAAAGGCCAGTTCTGCGCCAGATAGACAGATTCCTGCGCCAACGCGTCATTACTGGTGTCCCACTTGGCACGGCGCGAATCGGGCGATAGGTAAGGGCGCAAGCTGGCCAGGAAGTCAAACGCCCGTATCGTGTCCGGATGAGCGAGATCAAATGGATCGCCACCGGCCGCGACGATCCATTCATACAATTGCGTGATGGTTGGCGCACCGCCAGCCCCTTTGAATAGTACGCGTCCGATCCCTTCTTTGGCGTGAAAGGTTTTGGCAACCGCTAACAACTCGGGCCAGGTACGGGGCGGTTGCAAGCCGTATTGTTGAAATTTTGCGGCATTGTAATAGGTAATTTGTACGTTGGGTCTGAACGGCAGGAAATAACGTATGCCCTCAACCATGCCGGCTTGCTGGAGGGCGGCATAGATTGCCGGGTCCATCGCTGCTTCCGCCGCAACGAGCGGCGTGACGAGAGCGGCCTGCACCAATTCCTGCAGGCGCATATTATCTTGCGCAAAGACATCAATTTGCATACGCCCAGCTCGCTGCATAGCGCGCAGGCGTTGTAGCAGAACTTCCGGTGGCACATCAATGGCCCGTACCCGACAGTGACATGCCCTTTCAAACGGAGGCAAGATGTCCTGCCGCATCACTTGCCACTCAGCCTCGGCTAGACGCATGGTTAGCGTCAGGGTGGTAGCACCGCCGCATACCCCTGACACGATAACCGTGCAGAGCATGGCAACTGAAATTACAAGCCCTCGCACGACACGCCTCCAAGATGATGTATAGATATTCTGGTTTGCTTCTGGTAATCTAGACCGCCTGCTTGAGTAGAGTGGGGCTGTGCCGCATCCTACCTGACCTTAGGCAGATCAGGATTGATTTTCCAATTCATCTTCTGTACATCTTATAGATGATGTCCGCCGGACGAGCATAACACATCTGCCCCACAAATACGCAGCTAGGGTGAAGCAAGTCTCTTAGGGTCAGGCCGCCTTGTGACACAGAATCATTAAGGTACAAAGCGAGACAACATGGCCTGGGACATGCACAATTAGGAGGGGATATGGTGAGAAGGTCAGGGGCAACCCGTGGCGCATATTGAGGGAGCCTGCAGACGATGCAACTGTCAACGCTTGAAGGTGGGAATAATTTTAAGCTTCAGACGTTCCTTGAATTGGAGGCATGATAGGTCACCAGGCATTGTTGACGAGGGTGGATAGGCACCCGAAAACAAAAAGGAGAAGGGTAATGCGACGTAAACTCAGCCAGCTTCTTGCCATCGCATTGATGCTGGCGCTGATGTTTTCCGTTGGTCTTGTGACGGAGAGTGAAGCGGGACGCAATCCGTGCAACCCGTGTGCAGCGAAGAATCCATGCAACCCGTGCGCCGCTAAATCTTCGCGAGGGGCTGCTGCCAAGGCGCGCATGATCATTGCCAAAGTTGTTTCAGCCCGGCCTAACCGTCTGGCCGTAAAGTGGCAAGATCAAACGCTATCTATTGGCGTCAGTAGCAAGACACAGTTTCGCCGCGGAGCAACAAGAACCTCAGTGGCGAGTGTCAAGCCCGGCGAGCAGATTATCGTGTCCATGATAGACCGTAAGGGCACCTTGAATGCCAATTATGTCTATCTGGCCAAAGCCTCGGTTGGAGGCAACCCTTGTAACCCCTGCGCCGCCAAGAACCCATGCAATCCGTGTGCGACCAAAATGAATCCCTGTAACCCCTGTGCCGCTAAGAATC
>JAPULM010000274.1 GCA_027294925.1 bacterium | reverse complement strand
GCCACGATGACGAAGGCCGGACTTGGGTGATGTACCAGTGGCACGCCATGGGAACGCCGGGTGCGACTGCTGAACGCGACGGATTTGTACAGATGGGCCATCTGATCAGCCTTGGTGGCCTCGATTTGCCGAACCTCGAGTTCCACGAGCAGATGTACCCGGTGCGCTACATTCGTCATGAACAACGTATCGACAACGCGGGTGCCGGTAAAACCCGTGGCGGCACCGGGGTCAGATACGAGGCCGACATTCTGCGGCCTGCCACCTGGTCGTTCCGAGCCGAGGGCCTGGATACCCCAAGCGGCTATGGTGTGCAGGGCGGCATGACCGGCGGGGTTGGCTACGAGTGGGTTGTCCCGGTCGATGAGGCGGTTGATGGTCCCACCTTTATTCCGCCCAAATATGGCGTCCAGCGCCTCGGTCCGGCCCGCATCATTGCCGACACCCCCGGCGGTGGGGGGTGGGGGGACCCATTCAGCCGCGATCCGCAGCTGGTGTTACGCGACGTTCGCGACGAGGTCGTCTCGGTTGAAGGCGCGGGGCGGGATTACGGTGTCGTCATCGGCGCTGACGGATGCAGCGTCGACCTGGCGGCTACGGCAGTACGGCGGGCGAGTCGTGGCATACCATTGAAGGGGTAATGCGGCAGCTCGGGGTGGGTTGCATGAAGGCGTGTGGTGAATCCGAGGCTGGTGAACCATACCTGCTCAGCGTTTCCAGCGTTGATTTAAGGACAGATACAGCATCGGTAGACAGGCCAGTAGAAAGCATAGACAGGAGAGGAGGAAACTGCTCTGAAAGCCGACCGCGACCGCCTCCACATTCATCTGTTGGCGGATGGCCCCCAAGGCGGCTCGATCAGCGGCAGACCGAATGATCCCCGCCTGGTGCAATAGCCGTTGCAAGTCGCGTAGCGTTTCACCGTGCGCCAAGGCGGCGCTGTCGTAGGTCTGATAGGCTAAGAGCTGGTATGATGCGCGCCGGCGTTCGAAGATCACACTGGTAATGGTGACGCCAAGCAAACCGCCAATGCTGCGGACTACCCCCATCAAGCCTTGCCCCATGCGCACCTGATCGGCCTCAAGTATGCGGACGGTAAGCACGGTTAACGGGGTAGTGGTGCCGATCATGCAAATACGATAGAGGATGATGTAGCCGATGATAATAGCAATGGCTGTTAAGGCGGTAATGGAGGCAAAAAAGTAGAAAATCACCGATAGCGACAGCATCATGGCAATGATAATCAAGGCAGGTGGCGCCCGGTCAGTTAGGCGCCCTGTGATGACGCCAGTAGCGCCGGATATGATGAGCGCCGGCACAATAACCAGCCCGGCTTGCAGTGGTGATAAGCCGAGCACCTGTTGGAGAAAGATAGGCACCATGAAGAGCGCCCCGTGCAGACCCATGTGGTTGAAAAACGCGGTGGCGCAGATCAGACAGAAGGCCGGTTGCCGGAACAAACGCAGGTTCACCACGGGATACGATGTCAACAGCTCCCTGAGAAGAAAGAGGATACCCACGACTAGAGCTGTCAAGGCCAACCACAGCAACGTCATGGGCTCAGTCTGGCTGTCGCGGCTCCAACTGATGGCGAGGAGGAGCGGCACTAGAAAGCCTGCCAGCGCCAGAAGCCCCGGGTAATCCACCGGCTCGCCTTGCGATTCGCGTCGCTGTGGTAGCACCAGCAGACCCAGTATGGCGGACACGATGGCTAAGGGAACGGAGAGAAAAAAGATCATGCGCCAGGAGATCTGTTCGACAAGGTAACCACCGATGACATAGAACGTTGCCTCGCCTGCCGACCAGCCAATGGCTCGCAGCCCCAGCGCCAGGCCCCTTTGACGCTCAGGGAAAACGCTCATCAGGATCATCGCGGTCAGCCCTTCCATCGTCCCCATAAGCAGCCCCTGCAAGAGGCGAAAACCCACCAGCATGGTTAAGCTGGTAGCCAACCCGCAGCCGATCGATGTCACCACAATACCGACCATCATGGTGACAAACATGTTGCGGTAACCCAAGATGCCGCCTAGCCAGCCGAGCAGAGGTGCGACCAGGACACGAGTCAGAAAAAAGCCAGTGACGATCCATTGGGCGGTCCCCAAATCGGCGCCAAAGGTGGCCATCAGACGCGGCAAGATGATGTTGACACTACTGCCGCCGCCGAAGGACTGTGTCCCGCTGGCTAGCAGGATGATGCTCGCGACGAGCCATTTGTAATAGGGTGCCTGGGTATTGAGGGAGAGGAGCGTTGTAGGCCGTGGGCCGGTCGTCGTTGTGGCCATGTCCCTTCCTTGCACAGGAGACAGTCAGTCAGCTGCAACGATGACTGATGTCACCAGCCAGAGCCTTCGGGTGACTTCGCACATAAACCGGTACCCCAGGTTATTGCCGGGGCTTTAGCTTAGCATAAGGTATGCTGCGTTGACTAGTTCTAGTAAAAGGCAGCGGATACTGTCAGCAGGCGGGCTTGCTGGCCCAAGTGTGGTGTCGTGTGTCCGACCTCTTCACCTTCTGCTTTGAAAAAGCAGTTGCACGGTATCTAAGCCTGGTGTATGGTCGCCGCAGGAGGGGTAGAAGCCTTTCTGAGTAAACGTCAAGCGCAATTTCCAAGGACGCTAGAGGGAGAGTACGGTATGACGAACGCGGCTACCGCACTGGTCGATTTATTAGCCGAGGCTGGTGTTCGGTATGTGTTTGGGATTCCCAGTGGTCCATGGGCACCATATATGGAGGCGATGCGCACTGGACCTGTCGACTTCGTACTGGTTAGTAATGAGGCCACGGCAAGCTTTATGGCCGACGTCTGCGGTCGTCTCACCGGCCATCCGGGCGCTTGTTATGGCACCTTTGGGCCTGGCGCCACCAATTTGAGCACCGGGGTGGGCTGTGCGTTTCTGGATCGTTCACCGTTACTGGCATTCACGACCGAGGCGCCAACCTCGATGCTCCACCGTACTCTGCAAATGCAGATTGACCATCAGGCGCTGTTTCGCACCTTGACCAAATGGACCACGCGTGCCTCGACGACGAATTTGCGCCAGACCATCCGCCGCGCGGTGCAAGTGGCGACTGCAGAGGTACCCGGGCCCGTGCACATTGGCCTGCCGGCTGATTTTGGTAACCAGCCAATCGAGCCGGAGTTGGGACGTGCGCCCATGCGCTTGGGTGCACCGATGGCGCCACCGGAGCAGGACGACCTGGAAATCATTGCCGATCTGTTGCGTCAAGCCAAACGTCCGTTGATCGTGCTGGGACTTTCCTGCCTGCGGGCTCACAGTCAGGCCGCTTTGTCGCAATTCCTCGACCGCCAAGGCTGCCCGGTGGTGCTGTCGCCAATGGCGAAAGGCTTGTTGCCGGAAGATCATCCGGCCTATGTGGGGGTTCTCTTTCATGCCTTGAGCGACATCGTGGCTGAAACCATCCGGGAAGCCGATCTGGTGCTGGCCATGGGCTACGACCCGATTGAGTTTAATTACGAGGACTGGTTGCCTTCCGTACCGCTGATCCATGTGGACACGGTTGCTGCCGATGTGGATGCGTCATGTCATCTGGTTGCCGAGGTGGTGGCAGATATCGGCGCGGTGTGGCAGTTTCTCGCCACTCTGCCGAGGTTGTCGCACGACTGGAATTTGTCGGCGCTAGGAGAGCGGCGGCAACGTATGTTCGCCGCCTTGAGCGGCGACCGCCAACGGCTGGCACCATCGCAGGTTCTAGGGGTGATTCAAGAACTTTTGCCGCCCGACGGCTATTTGACTTGCGACGTTGGAGCCCATACTCATCTGGTGGGGCAGTTGTGGCGTACCCCGGCACCAGGGCATTTACTGATGACGAATGGCTGGTCGTCGATGGGGTTTGGCATCCCGGCAGCATTGGCGGCGAAATTATGCCACCCCGAGCAGGCGGTGGTCTGCGTGACAGGAGATGGCGGCTTTCTGATGATGGTCGGCGAGATGGCGACCGCCGCACGTCTTGGGCTGCCGATTGTTTTTGTGGTGCTGGTGGATCGCCATATACAACTGATCACGGTCAAGCAGGAACGTCAGGGCCATGCGCGATACGGCACCCATCTGTATCCGGAATCCTATGCCTCACCGCCGCACTATTTTGGCGTGCCGGTGATCGCGGCACGTTCCGTCGCAGAGGTGCATGATGCGGTAGCTCTGGGGTTGAAAGGGGATGCGCCCCTAATCGTTGAGGCCATGGTTGATCCGTCTGAGTACGATGCGCTCATCCTTCGTCCGAACAAATGAGGGTGCGATGTGGCAAACCTAAACGGTTTTTGCCTTCCGTCCCGCATGCCAACCTTTTTCCGTCAGCGCACAAGGGGTATGGAAAACGGCATTTAGATAGAAATACTCGAGATGTGTGCCCAAACAAGAAGATTCAATCATAGGAGGTCAAGATGGCGACAGGTAAGGCGGTGGTGCTCGATCAACCTAACGGAACGTTTCGCATTGAAGAATTTAATGTACCGCAGCTCGAACCGGGAACCGTTTTGTTAAGACAAGAATTAGCCGGTTGTTGCGCCACCGATGCGCACAC
>JAPULM010000273.1 GCA_027294925.1 bacterium | reverse complement strand
CGCTGTTGATAGCGTTGCGCAGCTCTAACAACGTGGTGCTTGAGGTAACTCTGATATTGGTGACAGCGCCGGATGCACCGACTCTAAAACTGAAGGTGCCATCACTTGCCGCCACAGCGGTTGTATTTTCATCGGCAAAGCCCTGTGACGCTAGCTTCTGAGCTTGGGCAAGTTGCGTCACCTCGATGGTATGACTTCCGGCCGCTGCGGCGCTACTTACCGAAGCGGTGACCAGGTCGTCACTGTTTGATCCTTTTGAGACGCTGACGGTTTTCGTATTGAAGTTTTCTGCGTCATTGAGAGAGGCCGCAGCCTTGCTCAGGCCTGAAATTTTGACATTAAGGTCGAGTAAGGAGGCGAGGCGCCTCTCGAAGGTGATTTGACTGCGTTGCAAGATCTGAATGGGACGACGTTGCAAGGTGAGGAGTTGTGAAACGATGTCGGCCGTATTTAAACCGGAAATTAGACCATCAGCAGAAATCCCCATTTACCCTCTCCTGCAAAATGCAAAAAATGTCTGGGCACCTATCCTGCTTGATTCAGCAGCAGACCGCGGATGCCTTCACGTAGATTCGCGATCAGTTCAACCATCTCTTGCGGTGGTATCTGGCGGATCGTTTCACCGGTGCTCTTTTTAACAATTTTCACGATGATTTGGTCAAGCTTATCATCGTAAGAAAACGAAATCTTTCTGTCCAGAACCTCGGCAATTCTATTGGCCAATGCAACGGTTTCGGAAACCTCTCGGTTGCTGGAAGGATGATGGTCCTTTGGGGTTTCGACTGGTTTCTTTGCTGCGCTACGCGCTTCAGTGGAAATTGATCGGGGTCGAGAGCGAGACGGAACAAACTTAGCAGTTGACGGATATTTTCCTGAAAGCCCTGAAATATTGATAGATTCGTTCATAGGATTTCCAACCTCGAGAGGAAGGACGAGCCTTTATGGCCCGCCCTTCCCGGAGAAATCGCCCCTTACTGCAGGAGTTGCAGAGCTAGCTGCGACGTGGTATTGGCTTGAGCCAGAATGGCTGTGCCAGCCTGGAGCAGGATCTGATTCTTGGTAAATTCAGCCGTTTCGAAAGCAAAGTCGGCGTCACGAATACGCGACTCAGCGGCCGAGAAGTTCTCAGACGTGTTTGCCAGATTTTCGACTGCCAACTCAAGGCGGTTCTGCAAGGCGCCGATTTGCGCTCGATTATTGTTGATCTGTTCCAGCGCTGCATCCAGAATGAGGATGGCATCGTCAGCACCCGCTTGCGTGGAGAGGTCAATGGTGCTCACCACGTTGAGCAGATCCGGTTGGAAGGTGGTCGCGGTCAGCGTTGCACTGGCTGTATCTGTGCCGAGTTCGCCAACATTAGTCCCTGCCAGGGTGATCGCATCAACGGAGTCCAGTTGAATGGTAGCGCGCGTGATACCCTGGGTTAGACCCAAGCTGTCCATAATGGTTTTTAAACCTGTTACCGCAACGTTACGTCCATCTGTCGCGGATAAGACAATTTGACCGCTATTATCCACCGTGGCCGTCACACCGGTCTCACTGGTCTTGGCATTGATGGCGGCGACTAACGCCCCTGAACCATCTGACGCGGTAACTGTAACCGCGCCAATGTTGATGCCGTTAATGAAGACCGCAGCGTTGCCAACGCTGGTCGCTGCGATGGCGCCAGAGCCGGTGACACTGGTTATCAGCGCCTTGGCGGAGACGTTGGTCGTGCTTCTCACCGCGGTAATTGCAGCGGCTTTGGCTAGGGCACTGGATTGTCCATTGACGGTGGTAATGGCTGCCGTCGCTGCGAAAGTGGCGGTAAATCCAATCGAAGTGGCAGCCGCAGCGGATGCCGATTGGATTTTTAAATCAGTTCCTTTAGCGCCTGTTAAAACGATACTATTACCGGAGCCTATGCGGGCTGTCACATTGGTAATATTGGCGGCGTTGATAGCCGTCTGCACAGAGGTTGCTTTACTCGCGACAGTAGTAGCAATATCAATGCTGCCGATAGCAACGCTATTGATGACTAAATTGCCGGAGGCAATTGCAGATAGCAGTACAACACTGCCGTTGATCTCTAGCACGGATACCCCATCATCAGCAGAAGTGGTGACGATGCGGGACCCATTCACGGTCAGCTCACCAGCGGTAATACCCGCATTTATACCATTCGCCGCACCGTCTGTGAGGTTGCCTGTAAGGGATGTGCGGCGGCCTAAAGCAGTGGATCGGATATCGGAGAGTGAAAAGGAAATATTTTGCCCATTGTTAGCGCCAATGTGCACCTTACCGGATTGAAACGAACCATTGAGGAGTGTTTTGGTGTTGAACTCAGTCGTGTTTCCAATGCGGGTGATTTCTTCGATCAGCAGATCGGTTTCCTTTCTTAGGGTGGCGCGATCGGCAGAGGTGTTGGTGTCACTAGCCGCTTGTACCGCGAGCTGACGTAAACGCTGCACGATATTGGTGACCGTGTTAAACGCCCCTTCTGCCGTCTGTATCAGACTGACGCCATCATTGGCATTTCGGATGGCCTGACCGAGGCCTCGAATCTGGCTACGCAGTTTTTCCGAAATGGCCAACCCTGCTGCGTCATCACCGGCCCGGTTGATCCGCAAACCGGATGAGAGGCGCTCCAGGGATTTTGAAAAGTTTGCGTTGGTTTTGCTCAAGTTGCGCTGAGCGTTGATACTGCTAATGTTGGTGTTAACATACAGTGGCATGAGATGTCTCCTTCCTTAGATAGATGACGAACTAGCATCCTTGCTAGTTTTTTCAACTGTCTGATCCGAACGTGGTAATCCGCCATATCCGTCCGGGCCATGAAGGCCATATCGGCACACGGGTGGATTACTTTAGCGCTAATCGGGCCAAGCTTTACGGTCATCTTGGTAGGAGAAAATCGAGGCATTAATCGGCATCCACGGCTACTGTAATTTGGCTCTGGTACACCACCGCCAGACGCTGCAAAATATCTGACCGGTGCGGCTCAAGGCGCAAGATTTCTTCATATACCTGGGCTGCTTGTAACCAGGCGCTGTTTTGAACATAGAGATCCGCCAGAATCTCGTAGGGATAGAGGTCGTCTTGGCGCAGCTCGATGGCTTTCAGGAGAAAGCGTTCGGCAGGCTCGAACTCTTCGTGTTGTAAAGCGACCAGTCCTAGATCTCGATAGGCCACCGGATTGTCAGGCGTCAGCCTCAAGACAACCTCAAGTTCATTGACACCACTGTCAAAATCTTCTTGGGCAAAAAACGTATGGGCTAGATGATAGTGAGCTTCTGCTAAGTTTGGGTGGGCTGCCAACACGTTTTCATATGCCGTTTTGGCTCTTTCCAGATCTTGTATCTTGAAATAAAAGTTTCCTGCCTCAAGTAAGGACTCGGTTTGATTTGTTGTCTCTGTTGGCTTACTCCGTTGTCTGGCTTCCGCCAGTCGCTTTTCCCATCCGGCTTGTTTATTCTGATACCGGCTGGAGAGGGTCGGTAGGTCGACGAAGTTTGGCTCGGCATGTTTAAGGTTATCGAGTAGGGTTCGGGCTTCTTTGTACCGACCCTGATCCACATAAACGTCAGCAAGATGGTAGAAGGGGTCCGGAGCAGCCGGATTATCTTGCAAACATTGCTTCAGTAATGGAATGGCCCGATCGAATCGGGCTAACGCTTTGTAACGTTTTGCCAGTGAGAGCAGGTCGCCGCGTGGAGGACTTTTCAACTCTCGATCCACTCTCTGCTCGATTTCCAGGTGCTTGATGAGTGCATTGATTCCTTGCTCAAATGATACCAACACGCGGAGCAAGCCTGGATAATACACCAGGGCACGCTCAAGCTGTTGGGTGAAGCGTTCGTCTTGGTCATCCATGTCATCAATGCCTTTAATATCAGATTTTGACATATAGAGTTCCAATAGGTAGGCATATTCTGGTAACAAGGTAAGGACATCGGTCTGTCCTTGCATGTAGGTTGTTGCTTCATCCGCCTCCAGCGATAGGCGTGCGTAACGGGGATGATCCGTCCTACCGCTGCGTTCCAGCTTCTGGAGAATGCGAACGTAACGAATAATTTGGCGGGACTTTCTTTCTATCTTTTTGGCGTGTGAACTTATTTGCTTGAGTTGCTCATATAGCCCCGTCATATTGTGTTTTTGATGCATCGGTTTTATCGTGCTGATATTGTCGATAATATTAACCGGTTCGACCTGACAATATTGATCGATAACATCGCGAAAACGTATGACTTCGGCACCGTCCAGGCGAACACCGCCTTCTGTTGCGTTGATGCAGAGTGCGGGTGTAAGTTCAATCAGTTGTTCAAAAAAATGTTGGAAGCTCTTGAAGTTAGCTAAGGTTTCGACGCGTTGGCCAAAAATATCAGTGCACCAGATGGTTCTGGTCTTTAATTCGTCCCAGGTTGTTTCGCCCTCAGTTAGGTCGGCGGCATGAATTTTTTGCTGTGGAAAACAGAGATCCAGGCCGATGAACACGATAGGATCGAGGCCCATCAGCCTAGCCAGATTAAAACTCATATGCGAGACGGACTGGCTGGCCATTGTGATGTCTCCTTTCTCCTCCCAGAAGCAGGAAAAGCGGTTGAAGATGGAGAGGTTGTGAGCTGTGACAAATTTTGGCCCTGGGTAATTCTTAACGATTTTCGGGTAACTTGCCGGACTGAATACCAGAGGAACTTGTGGGTCGATCTCTAGATTGTTGAACTTGTTGTAATTGACTTCCAACGGATCAAGGGTGACGACGATATCCGGCTGGATATGGTGGGATAATAGGAGTCGCAGGACCGTATCTACAGCAATAATGACCGCTTTGCCTTTCACTTCTTTCAGCAACTCGAAGTTGTTTTCCAGTGACGGTCCGGCGTTCACCACAATACCGGGTCGGCCCGTAAACAGATTGGTTAGTTGCTTGACGCCGGGAGCGCGCAGGGTCCACGGCATATTTTCGAACTGGTTCAGCATGAAAAGCTGTCCCAGGGCAATGAGCGTATTGGCGTTGACATCGAGCGCACCGGTCATTTCGATCGTCTTTTTCTCTAGCTCCTCATAGCGCTCAGGGGTGATCAGTAAACAAGGGTCATAACGGATCAACAAAGCTTTTGATGACAGATAACTGGCGCTGCGGGCTGCTAACCACGCTTGCACCGGAATATTATCCCCGGCCATTATTTTGACCCGCTCCGATAGTAATAAGCGTTCTAAATCGGTGTAACGTAAAGCGGTCGTAAAAATACCTAGATCGGTTTCGCAAATCAGCAGCTCACGATCTTTACCCATGATCTTAAAGAGTTCAAGAGATAGATACCCCAGTCCGAATCCCAGCAGGATGAGGAGCTGTCCATCTTCTATAGGCAAATTGCTCGCTGCTTCTTTGGCGCTGGCAAGGGGGTCGTTTTCGTTATGGATGAGGACTTGTAGGTCTGCCGAAGTGGTAACTTGTAGCCGACGCGCACCGCTATGGGCGGTTTTGACAGCGATATGACTCGTATCTACACCCTGTTGGATTTGGGCAACAAGTTCCGGGTGATGTGTTGCCAAGGCCTGCATATTTTTTTCAAACGTATTCACCGGGCGCCTCCTTCATCGTCGAGCTTGGACAGTGGACATTGCGCACAGGTGGGGATTTCTTCAAAGCGCCCGGTGGCGTGAAGTTCACGCAGCCGTTGGTAGGGTTCACCAAGCCAGATGTGCTGGGCCGATTGTTCGAAGACGTTACCGACTTGCAGGGTGCGGGCTGAATCCACACAACAGACGGTGACGACACCATCGGGATGGACGAACATGCGTTGCCAGAGCTGCGGACAACAGAATTTTGCTTGTTTCTCTTCCGGTAACGTGTTGATCAGCATATCCGGATGGCTTTGCCCGGTGTGATCGAGATAATCTCCATAACCAACTGCATCGACAATGGGTTCGAATAATGTTTTGCAGGCCTGCCACTCATGTTCATTGCCTTGCATGATGACCATCGATACACGTGTGAAGGGTTTGATCACACCCATTTCAGTTCGAATGGCCATAAATCGTTTGATATTAGCCAACACCTGGTCGAAATCAGCACCCACACGAATGCGGTTGAAATGGTCAGGGTTCGGTGAGTCGACAGAGAAAAAAAGCTGGTCAAGGCCAGAGGCTATGAGCTGACGTGATAAAGCTTCATCCAGTCGTGTGGCATTGGTGTTGAACATGACGTCGATAACACCGGCTTGTTTGGCGTACTGAATCATCTCGATCAGTCTCGCATTGAGGATAGGCTCGCCCAGGATGTTGTATTTAATCGAGCACAGGCCATTCTGCACGCCCTCATCAATGAGCCGTTTATAGAGCTCGAAATCGAACATCTCAATTTTCCAGAACGTACCGTCCTTAATCATGTCGGTACGCGGGCACATGGTGCATTTGAGATTGCAGGCGCTGGTTGCCTCGATATCGAGATGAAGCGGAAACGTGCCAACGATGTGGTGCTTCGGATTTTCTTCCCACTTGTGTCTATAGTGCCAGTATTCAGAGGGTAAGATAGATGCCCAGCGGTCACTCTTTGCACTTGGCAGTTGGTGGTATTCGCGGTCGATCGGGGTTTCCAAGGCAAGGTCCGTTTGATGCGGTGTCACGAATATTCCTCCATTTTTTTTATTAAGCTGAGCCCAATTTCGTACGATGTCTACAATTCCTCCGCCAGTTGGCTAGAGGGGATTCTGTTGTTTTCATACGTAGTTAAGCTACCGTTGGCAGCGGCTAGCCAACGGCTCTTGAGGCTAGAATGCTTTGTACACGACAAGGCCGCTTCGGCCATCAAAAAGTCGAACTCAGTATCGATATCGATGGAGCTAAAGCGGTCCATCAGCATTCCATTCAAACTGCTCCAGCTGAAAACCGGTTCAGGGTCGCTCAGGTCACTGTAGTATCCTCGCCGTGACACCAGTAAAGCGGAATTTATTATGTATATAGGCGGATAGTCTTGGCGTCGTAACGGTTTGTTTGGCATTGGCGTGAGTTGATCCAACCTGCCGTTTGACCGTTGTTGAAACATGTCGTAGGGATGTTGATCGACTTCGCAAATACCAATAACCGATTGCACCTTTGAAGCCATTAATAGATCGATTGCAGCATTGATCTGCGATGCGGTACGGAAGGGTGATGTGGGTTGTAGAAACGCCACACAGTCGGGATAAAATCGCTCCTCAGCTTCGACAAATTGGAGTGCGTGCAGCAGAACAGATAAAGAGGACGATGAATCTCGGGCGAAGTTTGCCGGACGCAAGAATGGAACCTCTGCTCCAAAGGCACGCGCCACCTCCGCAATCTCTTGATCATCAGTCGAGACGATGGTTCGATCGAGACGACTGGAGAGGGCTGCCTCTATGGTATAGACAATTAATGGCTTGCCGCCTAAAAGGCGAATATTTTTACGTGGAACGCCTTTCGAGCCGCCGCGTGCGGGGATGATACCCAGGGTTGTCAAGTCAGGTCCTCCTTTCTTCCAGCTACGAACCGGTGAGACGATGTTCAAGTCTCAGGCTAGGCGATGAAACCCGGCGTGTGCCACAGGCCCTTTCAAGTGCGTTGATACTAAGTTTTGCTCAACTGCCTGGCTCAACAAAGCAAAGGTTTCCGCGACCGCATCCAGGTAGCTTTTGATATGGAAATCCTGATGCGAATAGGTGGCATAAAACGCATTCTTGGCCAAAAAACCATGCTCCAGCATGAGTTGCGTAAAGAGGGTGCGTAGCTCGAGATCGTTTGGGTAATCAAAAGAAAAGTGGGCTAGCGGTGCCATGCCACTGACGGATAGGGGTAGTCCCGCGTCGGCTGCTGCCACTCGCCAACCTTCCTGCACTTGTTGGCCAATAGAGCCAAGATGCTTTGCCACCTCACAGCGCTTGAATTTGCGAATAGTCGCCAGGGCCGCAGTGGGTCCGATTCGTTCGGTCCAACTGGTACTGCTGATGAAGCTGTTTTGGGCCGCTTGCATAATGTTTGCCTGGCCGATGATGGCAGCCATT
>JAPULM010000272.1 GCA_027294925.1 bacterium | reverse complement strand
CAAAGCAGCGAACATGCTGGCGTATTCACAGCCAATCACCCCGGCACCAATGACGGTCAATCGGCGTGGTAGCTCGTCGAGCTGAAGGATGTCGTCACTGGTGAAGATTCGTTCGCCATCGAAGGGGATATCGTCACTGCGGGTGGGGCGGGTGCCGGTGGCAATGATGATGAAACGGGCGGTGATATCCCGTTGACCACTGCCATCGCAGTACGTCGCACAAATCGTATGGGGATCCACAAAGGCGGCGTGTGCCAAGATACGCTGGATGCGGTTACGCATGATCTGATGACTGGCCACATCCACCTCGTGCCGGATGACATGCTCCGCACGGTACAGCAAATCCTCCATCGTGATATTCTGTTTGACCGTATAAGCCGCCCCGTACATCTCTCTCTGGCGATAGCCCGACAGGAACATGACCGCTTCACGTAGCGTCTTGCTGGGAATCGTTCCTGTGTTGATAGCCACCCCTCCCAACACCGCATTTCGTTCGCAGATGGCGACCTTTTTGCTAAGCTTTGCGGCCTGTATGGCAGCACGTTGCCCCGCCGGACCCGACCCAATGACCAACATATCGAAGTCGTACTTCTTCGCCATACCCCTCTCCCTGTGTATCATGTCTATTTGAGACATTCCCAGCTGCGACGGCTTGGAAAACGGCCTTGGTCGTCGCTCAACAGGTGACGCAGGTTGACCATCTCCTGTGTCGGTTCAGCCAACACGGCCAAAAATGCGTGGATCCTCGACATTAGTGACGGGGTGCTGGACGCCGGGAACTTCGCCGCGACGAGTTCGCTCAAGGCACTCGTGCAGAGCACAGGAAGTTCCTTCTCCGAGCTGCTCAGAAGTCCGACCAGCCTCGGAGCACTGCTCACGGACAAAGGCATCCCGGCGGTACCCAGCCTGGCCGACACGAACCAGGGAAACTGGCGGAGTGCACCGGGCTGCGAGCCGCCAAGCGGCTCGCAGCCAGGTGCTTGTGGCTGAAGTGACGAGTTGTTACTTGGCCAACCAGACGTCCTGCAAGCGCTGATTGGAGTAATGGCTCGGGTGGGCGACATAATTCCGAACCTTATGGGAATGTACCACCGCTCGAGCCGACCACAGCCCCTGGATGTAGTAGGCATTGTTGATGATAATTTTCTGGATTTCCTTGACCATTTCTATGCGCTTCTTAGGATCGGTTTCAACAGCCTGTTTTTTAAACAATTCATCAACTCTCGGATCGCTAATGCGACCCGAGTTGGAGGGGCTGCCACTAATGTAGCGTGAGAGTTGGATATCGGGTTCGTCAGTATAGTCCGAACCGGGATTCACCATCAGGGCGAAATCGCCAGTGTTGCGGGTTTTGCTCCAGGTTGCACTTTCTTGCAGCAGGTGCTCCGCATCCACCCCGATCTTCTTCCAGGCGGAGATCAGGTAGACCCCAAAGTCGATGTAGGGCAGTTTCACGCTGCGGTTGGTGAGAATCACTTTAAAACCATTGGGATAGCCCGCCTCAGCCAGCAACCGTTTGGCTTCTTTGACGTTTGCCTGGTGATCTTTCCCATAGCCGGTGAGTTGCTGCATCTCTTCCGACGAGAGCTGCCAGGCAGAACCCGGACGCATCATCCCACCGATGCCCTCAAGGCCGGTAAGCGGATAAATCGTTTTCGCCATGTCGTAGCGATCAATGGCCAAACTGAGAGCTTTGCGAACCCTGACGTCGTCGAAGGGTTTCCTCGTATTATGTGGCGAAACGCCCCACCAGGTAACCCAGCCCGGGTACTGCACGTTAATCCTGTCGCCAAGTTGTTTCTTCATGGTTTCGACTTCGGCAGGCGGCATGTTACGAAATTCAATATCAACGCGTCCCGATCTGAGTGATTTGGCCCGTGCCGAGAGGTCTTTAATCATGAAGAACTTCACACCATCCAGGTAGGGTCGGCCTTGGCGGAAATAATTCTCGTTCTTCACCAACTCGAAAGTGGAACCCTTGATGTCCTTTTTGAACTTGAAGGGGCCAGTACCAATTACCTTTCTTTCATAGAACTTCATATTCTCATCCAAATGCTTCTTGGCATAGATCACGTTCCACGGTGAGGCAAAATTGGCCAGCATCGAGGCAGAGGGATGTTTGAGCGTGAAAACGACCGTGTCAGCATCCGGCGTCTCGATACGTTCCATCGGGCGGTAGTGTGCTTTGCGAGAGCTGAACGTCCCTTTCGGAGGCCAGATAATCTTCTCAAAGCTGGCCTTGACATCCGCCGAGGTGAGCAGACTACCATCATGGAACCTCACACCCTTGTGGAGCTTGAAGGTATAGGTTAAGCCATCCTTCGACACGCTCCAGTCCGTCGCAAGATCGCCGATGATTTTGGGGTATTCCGTCGGGCTGAACATGAGTAGCGTGTTGTAGGCTGGTGCGACGACTTGAATGGTCTTGAAGGTGGTCTCTCGATGCGGATCCAGACTGGGGGCATCCCCAGCAATTGCGGCTCGAAGGGTTCCACCATAACGAGGCTGGTCAGCAGCCAGGGCCGGTAGAACGACTATCAAGCCGAAAACTAGAATGACAACAAGTCTGAGCCATCCCTTTAGTTTCATCGATTTCCCTTTCACTGAATGTTGTGACAAAGTAGCAGTTCATCGAATCTGCTCATCTGACTCCGCCCATCAATTCGGGTAACGTTCGGGACGTCCTGAAGCGGTACGGAGCCGTAAACCTGAGATCGGCACTCTAACACTCAGCTCGTTCGCCTGTCAAACCATTTATCCAGTTAAAACAATAAGTATTGTGTCCCCTTATATTTCTTGCTTTCAGACATCATGATTAAATATGTTTGTCGTTATGATTAAATATGCTTGTCGTTTGGATGAATTTGGTGTATAACATGCCGTCGTATAGATCGTATCAAGACGGCTTCCATAGGGGGGAATTTCCAATGTTGCAAACGAACTTTCAACCTCAGTGGCACCGCCACCTTGTTCTGGCGGCGGTGTTAAGCGTCTGTTCACTTCTCCTTCCTCATGGTGGGGACGACGCAGGCATGGGAGCCCAGGAAACCGGTTGAGTTTATTATTATGGCCGGCCCAGGTGGCGGGGCCGACAAGATGGCCCGCCTGATGCAGAGCATCATTGAGAAACGCAAGTTTGCGTCAAAACCCTTTATACCGAAGAACAAACCCGGCGGCACCGGTGCCGAAGCCTTGCGCTATTTGAAAGACTGCCACGGTGACAACCACGGCGTCGTTTATCGGGGGCACCGTGTCGATCGTCTTATTTACGCTGTTTGCCCCCCCCGTTAGCCGAGGTAGCGCTTGCATTCGGTTCACCTGAGGAGTTCGCCCTCGTCCTATTGGCGTTTGCCACCTTTGTCGGCCTCGGTTGGCGTAGAATGGTCATCCTTTTGCCACTATGCGTTCACCAGTTATTGATTCCTCCGCAGCGCATTGCCAGGGAGGTTAGCGGTGCAATTTTGGATTATCCAGGTCTTCAACGGCATTTCTTACGGTGCCCTCCTGTTTTTGCTGGCCAGCGGTCTATCGCTAATTTTCGGCGTCATGCGCATCGTTAACCTGGCACACGGTTCGTACTTCCTGCTCGGTGGGTATATTGCGTTGACCGTCATCTGGACCACCGGCTCCTGGCTTCTGGCCATTCCGGTCAGTGCGCTGGCCGTGGCCGTGCTGGGCTTGGCTATGGAACGCGTCTTTCTGCGACGGCTGGGGGGTGACGCGTTACGCCAGGTTCTGCTGACAGTCGGCTTTGCCTTGCTGTTTCAGCAGGCTGCCCTGGACATTTGGGGCGGCGACAACATGGATATCAAAGTCCCGCCGGCCCTGGCCAGCGATCCTAAGCTACTGTTGCTAGACGAGCCGGCTGCTGGGCTATCCACGGGTGAGTCGCACGAGATGGCAACATTTCTCAATGAGCTCGACCCCAATCTGGCAATTCTGATGATTGAGCACGATATGGATGTGGCCTTCGCGGTGGTCAACAATCTCACCGTGCTGCACTACGGTGAGATTGTTGAAACGGGGAGTCCGGAGCAAATCCGCAGCAGTCAACGCGTCCGTGAAATCTATCTGGGAACAGGCTGATACGACGGCGAAAGGCGGCATACGAAATAAAGGATTGAGGCTTGGAGGGTGTGAGGTGTCGAATAAAAGACGGGGCTAGAGCATGGCGCTTTTAGAAGTACACGATATTCACACCTACTACGGGGATTCCTATGTCCTGCAAGGGCTTTCCCTAGAACTGCGAGCCGGGCAAATCCTCGGCGTGCTTGGCAGGAATGGGGTTGGTAAGACGACCCTGGTGAATTCGCTGGTTGGATTCAATCCGCCGCGCCGCGGTAAAGTCCTGTTTAAGGGGGTAGACGTCACCCATGCGTCTACTTTCTCGACCATACGCCTCGGTATGGGACTTGTGCCGCAAGGCCGTCGGGTGTTCCCAAGCCTCAGTGTGGAAGAAAACCTTAAAGTAGCGGAAACCGGCAACGGCCGCCATGACTGGCATCTGGAGCGCGTCTACAGCCTGCTTCCGCGGCTGGCCGAACGCCGCCGCCAGCGTGCCAAGACCCTGTCCGGCGGCGAACAGCAGATGCTCGCCATCGGTCGGGGGTTGATGACCAACCCGGATTGCCTCCTGATGGACGAACCCTCCGAGGGACTTGCGCCTATCATTATCCAGCATCTCTGG
>JAPULM010000271.1 GCA_027294925.1 bacterium | reverse complement strand
CGTTTTGGCCCGTTACGATATTGATCTAGTCGTATTGGCCGGCTTTCTATCGCTCTATCGCCCCGCAGCGCATCTGGTCGGCCGCGTCATGAATATTCATCCGGCACTCCTACCGGCATTTGGCGGCAAAGGCCTGTACGGCGACCGAGTGCACCGTGCGGTCATCGAGTCCGGCGTGAAGGTAAGCGGCTGTACCGTACATTTCGCAGATGAACAATACGACCAAGGCCCCATCATCTTGCAAAAAACCGTGCCCGTCGAGGACGACGACAGCGTTGAGACGCTCGCAGCACGCGTCTTTACAGCCGAATGTGAGATCTATCCCAAAGCCATCCAGCTGTACGCCGAAAACCGCTTAGAGATCAAAAACCGGCGGGTCAGCATCCGCCCCTCGACCCCATAGAGCACGACTTTTTGCTTGCTTTCTCTGCCCGCAGCTGCCACCATTACGCGGGTAAATGCAAACTGCAATTATTGATCTGTAGCGTTGTTACTCTCCTTGATGCCATGCAACCTCAGCGTACACAGGACGCCGCCATGAAAGACCTTGACCACGAGGAAATCAGTCTACAAACGGATGATTCTGAGGATTCTGAGGATTCTGAGGATTCTGAGTATCTGAATTTCTTCCCGCCACACTACCGCATTGGACGTAGTAAGTACATCATTATCACCGGTGGCGTCATGTCCGGCGTCGGCAAAGGAGTGTTCAGCGCCTCATTGTCTCACCTTCTGCAGCACGCAGGGTTCTCTGTCACGACAATGAAAATCGATGGCTACCTCAACCTCGATGCCGGCACTCTGAACCCCTACCGGCATGGTGAAACCTTCGTGCTCGACGATGGTACGGAATGTGATCTCGATCTCGGCACCTATGAACGTTTTCTCGATACCACGTTAAACAATCTTAACTACATGACGTCCGGCAAGATTTACTCGCGAATCTTGGCCAAAGAACGCCGTGGCGAATACCTAGGGCGCGATGTGCAGATTGTGCCACACGTCACCGGGGAAATTAAGGACCTGATTCGCCAGAAGGCGAAAGAAACACCATACGATATTGTCTTGGTCGAAATCGGCGGCACGGTGGGTGACATCGAAAACCTACACTTTATCGAAGCAAGCCGTGAACTGATGATCGACGAAGGGCGTGAGAACATCATGTTTGCCCATGTCACCATGGTGCCATGGGCGGAAGCAAGCGGCGAACAAAAAAGTAAGCCGACGCAACACAGCGTCAAAAAGCTTCTGGAAATGGGCATCCAACCGGATATCGTGGTCTGCCGCTCCAAGGAGCCGCTGCAACGGAAAGTGCGCGAAAAAATTAGCCTCTATTGCAATGTGCCGAGCGATCATGTCATCAGTAATCCCGATACGGACAGTATTTACACCTTACCCTACCTGCTCGATCAGCAAAACTTGACCGCGATCACAACCAGCCGCTTACGGCTGAATATGCCTTATCCGTCCAAAGAGAGCGCCGTAATCCCCTTTGCACCGTTTGTCCATCACACCAAACGGCGAAGCCCGATGCTTAATATTGCGGTGGCCGGCAAGTATTCGTCCATGCGCGATTCTTATATCAGTATTACCAATGCCCTTGAGCACACCGAACCGTGGGAGCAAGTTCATGTCAACCTGGCGTTCATCGATACGACCAGGCTTGACGATTACGACCAGCCAGTGGAGGACGCACTGCACGACGCACACGGCATCATCGTGCCCGGCGGCTACGGGCTGCGCGGCACAGAGGGTATGATCCGTTGCATCCAATACGCCCGCAAACAGCAGATCCCCTATCTCGGTCTTTGTCTGGGCTTTCAGCTCGCAGCTATCGAATTTGCCCGTCATGTATGCGGTCTTGAAAAAGCAACCAGCACGGAACTCGACCCGCAAACGCCTGAGCCGTTGATTGCTTTACAACCCGAGCAGGAAGAGATTAGCGATCTTGGGGGGACACAACGGCTGGGCGGGCATGATGTATTGTTAAAGCCAGGTACACAAGTACACCGGATCTACGGCCAAGACATGATCCACGAACGCTTCCGGCATCGCTATGAACTCAATACGGCCTACAAGGAAGCGCTGAATGAAGCTGGATTGGTCTTTTGCGGCATGACCCCTGACCACCGTATCATGCAGATCCTCTCCCTCCCCTCGCATCCATTTTTTATCGCTACTCAGTTTCATCCTGAATTGACCTCTCGCCCAAACCGACCGCATCCTTTGTTTCATGAATTTGTGCGCGCCGCTAAACGTTATCAGGCCTTTTAACCTGTCGATGGCCGAGGAGGATGGCGTGGAGAAGCAGGTACATGTTCTCGTCGCAACCACACGCGCCTCAATGCCAGACATACGGGGTGAAGCGCTGCAACAAACCCTGCGGACCGATCTGGATTTATCAGTGGCAGCGGTGCGAACCGCGTCGCTCTACACGATTCATGCCCCCATCACCCCCAGCGATCTTGAAGACGCTCGTCAGTATCTCTTTACCGATGCCGTTGTGCAAGAGTCCTACTGGAACCGACGCCCGCCGGTGGATTGCGACTGGATTATACAAGTAGGCTTCCTCCCCGGTATGACCGACAACATCGGACGAACGGCAACAGAAGCCTTGCAGGATATTCGTAGCAGGCCGCTGCTGGGCACCATCTATACGTCACATCTCTACCTACTGCAGGGCCATATACAGCATCACGAGGTTGAACGCATCGTTACTGAAAACCTAGCCAACCCTCTCATCCATCAGTGGCGCATCACGGCAGCCGCCGACTGGCACGACAGCATCGAAGCATTCCTCCCCCCCCCGGTTGCCGGCGTTGATAAACCGCCACAGGTTGAAGCCATCTCTCTCGATCGTGATTCTGGCACGCTTATGCACATCAGCCAAGAGAGGTTCCTCTCTCTGGATCTCTCCGAGATGCAAGCGCTGCAAGCCTACTTCCGTCAGGCACAAGCACAACGCCAAGGCTACGGCTTACAACCTGAGCCCACAGATGTGGAACTGGAAGCTTTGGCCCAAACCTGGTCGGAACATTGCAAACATAAAATTTTCAACAGCACGATTCATTACCGGGATGAGCAAGGTCAGGAAACAACCATCCGCAGCCTATTCAAGAGCTATATTGTTCGCGCCACGGACGAGATTGGACAACGGGTGGATTGGTTGCTATCGGTTTTTCACGACAACGCCGGGGTGATTAAATTTAATGACCAATGGAATCTGGTGATGAAAGTCGAGACCCACAATACGCCTGCCGCTCTTGATCCGTACGGCGGCGCCATCACCGGCATCGTCGGGGTCAACCGCGACCCATTCGGCACCGGCAAGGGTTCCCAGTTGCTCTTCAACACCGACGTGCTGTGCTTCGCGCCGCCAGATTATGCCAAACCGCTGCCGCCGCGTCTGCTGCACCCCAAGCGTGTCTTCAAAGGCGTGCACCGCGGCATTAAAGACGGCGCCAACCAGAGTGGTATACCAGATATCAACGGCGCCGTCATTTTCGATGAACGGTTCTTAGGTAAGCCCCTGGTCTTCTGCGGTACCGGAGGCCTGATGCCGGCTGAGATCAATGGTGAACCCACACATATCAAACGCGCCAATCCGGGTGATCATATTGTCATGGTTGGCGGCCGTATTGGCAAAGACGGCATTCACGGCGCGACGTTTTCGTCGCGTGAACTCAGCGAAGTTTCACCCGCTTCAGCGGTCCAGATTGGTGATCCGATCACTCAGAAAAAAATGTTTGAGTTGTTGCTCGAAGCGCGTGATCAACAACTCTATACCTGCATCACCGACAATGGCGCCGGTGGTTTATCTTCATCGGTCGGCGAAATGGCTCAGTCCAGCAACGGCTGCAAGCTACATCTGGAGCGCGCACCGTTGAAATATCCCGGTCTTGATCCGTGGGAGATTTTGCTGTCAGAATCCCAGGAACGTATGACCCTGGCCGTGCCACCACATCATCTAGACGCTTTTCTGCAACTGGCCACCAAACGTGATGTAGAAGCCACCCCTCTGGGCACCTATACGGATACCGGATTGTTTCATATCCTGTACGACGACGAGACCGTGGCCCTACTCGACATGGCGTTTCTGCACGATGGCCTGCCCGAGATGCGTCTACAGGCTCACTGGCAGCCGCCTGAGCATCCCGAGCCGTCGTTCCCCTGCCCGGCCGATCTTACCGAGTCGTTGTTACAAATGCTGGGACGTTTGAATATCTGCAGCAAAGAGTGGGTCATCCGGCAATACGACCATGAAGTTCAGGGACGTAGCGTCATCAAGCCGCTGGTCGGTAAACACGACGACGGCCCCGCTGATGCCGCCGTGTTACGGCCATTGCTAGATAGTATGGAAGGCGTCATTGTAGCCAACGGCATCTGTCCGCGTTATAGCGACATCGACACTTACCACATGGCCGCCAATGCTATTGATGAAGCCATTCGCAATGTCATTGCCGTTGGTGGCGGCCTCGGCCATATTGCCGGTCTTGACAACTTCTGCTGGCCCGACCCCGTATTTTCCGATAAAACCCCTGATGGTCCTTACAAACTAGCGCAGCTGGTGCGCGCCAATCAAGCGCTGTACGACTACTGCACCGCCTACGGCGTGCCGTGCATTTCCGGCAAAGACAGCATGAAAAACGATTACCAGATCGGCGATACGAAAATCTCCGTGCCGCCAACGCTGCTGTTTTCCGTTATCGCCCGTATGCCGGATGTCCGCAAAGCAATTACCATGGACGTCAAACAACCCGGCGACCTGGTTTTCATCCTAGGTGAGACCCGCGATGAACTTGGCGCTTCCGAGTACTACGCCCTGCACAACACCATCGGCAACCGTGTCCCCAAAGTAAACGCCGAGCAGGCACGTACGCTGTACGAGGCACTTTCACAAGCCATCGAGCGTGGCCTGGTCAACGCCTGTCACGACTGCTCTGACGGCGGTTTTGGCGTTGCCGCCGCCGAGATGGCCTTTGCTGGCGGCAGCGGGATGCAGCTCGACCTCCGCGCCATGCCACGCGAGCCCGATATCACTCGTGACGATACCCTCCTGTATGCCGAAACCGCCAGCCGCTTTGTGGTCACCGTGCCGCTCCGGCATCGCGAGGCATTTTACCAGGTAATGAGCGTGTGCGCCATGGGCGAGATAGGTCGTGCCCTCGACACGTCAACCTTTGCCGTTGTCGGTCTAGCGGGAGCCACCGTCATCCGTAGCGATATTAACGCCCTGAAAGAAGCCTGGCAACAACCACTGCGCTGGTAGGCCATGGGTACACCGTGACGATTTTCAGAGGTGAACTTCCATCAACAAGACAGCGGCCTCACCCGTATTGATGAGGATGCACAAGTGTCACTTTTGACAACGGAAATCGAAGCCAAGCAGATTCTAGATTACTTCAACGGCTTCCATGATGGTTTTATACAGCATGTCGCCCTGCATTCCCACGATTCCTTTGTACAAGAGGGAGCAAGCGTAACAGATATCGTCCACCGTTTAACCGGATGTTTTGACGCACGCATCGACATCGCACACTACGATTATCAACACGGAACCCAGCCACACCACCGTATAGTCAGATGCGCATTTAAAAACATCAAAGATTTCTGTTTTGACCTGCGTGATGTAAAATCGTATGAGTGGCCCATCAAGTATGTCGACATCCAGCCATTGACAAGACAAAACGAACAGGGACAAACGCAATCATGCTTCACATTAGTGTTCGCTTGGAGCAAATTGCTCAACAACCAATGGACGACGCGTAATGCCCAGATCTTAACCTTCCAAGAAGCTGAATTCAGCGAGCACTAACATCATCACAGTCATCATAAGCACTTGACCATAAATTTTCACATATCGACTCCGGGCTTGGAAATTGCGGATTGCGGAATAAACCCTTGATCTTCAATTCCGAAATCCGCATTAGCTCTACTCTGCCTGCCAATTTAGCGGGCCGGAGTCCATTGATTTCAAAACTGATTCGACATTTAGCAGCACTCAAGGACTGCCGCCCGACTGTACAAATAGCATGCAGCATCCTATCTGCCACCAGATTTACAAGTGACAGAAAGCTTCAAGAACGTTACCATCCTTGTCATTTAGGATGCAACGTACCAAGCCAGTGGGAGATGACAGATCGTTGTCATTCATTTCTCTCATGCCCAATATTGAAGTAATGCGCAACAAACGTGTGAAACTTGCCAAACAATTAGCCTGGGCGACAAGCTACGCTGCCGTCTTGCTGTCGTTGGTTGCCGGATTTATCATCTGGCATGACCGTCATGTTACCGCGCAGGCCCAAGGTCGAATCTTCACTGATACACGGGTAGTGCCGCGGCGGCCAGTCGCGTTACTCCTCGGCACCTCCAAGTATGCACATAGGCGCGTCAACCTATTCTATCTACATCGCATTGAAGCAGCAGCGGAACTGTTCTTCTCCGGGGCTGTCCGTGCCATTCTCGTAAGTGGCGATAACGCACAACGAGCCTACAACGAGCCCAAAATGATCAAACGTGATTTAGTTCGTCTTGGGGTTCCGGTAGAATTCATTACCTTGGATTATGCCGGATTCCGCACGTTGGATTCAGTGGTCCGTGCAAAAGCGGTATTTGGACAAGCAACGCTGATTGTGGTATCGCAACGCTTTCATTGCGAACGCGCTATCTATTTGGGTGATGCGTTAGGGGTAAATCTGATCGGCTTTGCGGTACAAGATGTAAAAGGACCAGGCGCGACTAAAGTTCGCCTACGCGAGGTTTTCGCGAGAGCAAAAGCGTTTTTAGATGTGCATATTCTAAACGCACAACCGAAATTTCTCGGGAAACCCATTGCAGTTCGCTTGAACGAATCTGGGCAAGCGTTATGGCTGACAACGGATCCCGACAAATCCTTGAGCCTGTAACTGCTGGATAAACTTTATGTTGAATGAGGTAAGCGCATGTCTGATCATCTGACGCGCATTCGTCATGAGTTCTCGCGCCAGGCTGAGGCGATGTCTTTGGCTGCAATCTTCACTGACGAACAAATTCTTGCCCGTATCCGAGACGCAAGCGGCCTTACTCGGCACATGCGGGTGCTCGATCTAGCCTGTGGTCCAGGTATTGTCTCGGAAGCCTTGGCACATGATGCAGGCGACATTATTGCTTGCGATATCACCCCCATCATGCTCACCCGCACTCGGCGCCGTTGTGCTGATGCAGGCATCCGCAATGTCCACTGTACACTCGCTCAAGCAGAAGTACTCCCTTTCGCTAATGCCACCTTCGACGTAGTGGTGAACCGCTCAGCCCTGCATCACTTTTCGAACCCCGCTGCTGTTATAAACGAAATGGCCCGTGTCACCCAACCATCCGGACGCCTTGTAATCGTCGATGTCATGTCCTCCGAGAACACCGAAGAAGCGGCCCTGCATAACGCGCTCGAAACGCTCCGAGACCCATCGCATGTTCGTATGCTGCCACAAAGCGAAACCCTACATCACCTTGCAAAAGCTGGCATTAAGATACAATCAAGCTTAACGTGGAGCAACCATCGCGAATTCGACGAGTGGCTGCGGATTACGAACGCGCCGGAGCGCGTTGCTCCCTTACGCGTAGTCATGCAAACCTTGGCCAAAGCGGGGATAGAGGCGGGTATCAACCTGCAACCCGATGGCGCCACGGTTGTCTTCAAGCACAACGCGCTTCTCGTCGTGGGAATTAAGCCCACTGGCATATCGATGTAGGTCACCGTGCAGCATAAAATTTATAATCGAGGTTTGACTTGCAGTCCTTATCAACAGGGAACAAGAAAGGTGCCTTTCTATGGCCTTCTATGCTGATCTACATATCCACTCAAAATACTCCCGAGCCACGAGTAAACGCTGCGATCTTGAGC
>JAPULM010000270.1 GCA_027294925.1 bacterium | reverse complement strand
TGGGGGGACACGCAGAGCGCGTTACACAACCTGGTGAGATTCGCCCGGCTCTGGAGCGCGCATTCGCATCCGGCAAGCCAGCCTTGCTGGATGTCGTCATTGACCCCGATGTCTCCTATGGCTTGATGGGGGGAAGATCGAGAGAACAACGGCAGTATTAAGTGCCTAGACAAAAGTTTTTCCGCCTTTTGCCCGCAACGACAAGCAGGCTGAGAGGCGCTAAGGCGGCATACGGAATTGAAAGAAAAGGTGTCATTCCGCCGGGATGGCGGCCATCACCTTGTTGCTGCATGCCTATTTTTTCACCGAGCGATCTCAGCTGCTGCCGAATTGTCGGCAGAATTCATATAAGGCCATTGCTGCTGCGGTAGCTGCATTGAAACTATGTGGCAGTCCATAGACTGGGATTTCGATGACGTCATCCAGCTCGGCCAAAACGTCTTCCGACAAGCCGAGGCGTTCATTGCCGATAACCAGGAGGGTTCGACGTTTGAACCTATAGGTATGGATATTCTGCGCATTGGTGGCCTGTTCGAGACCTACCAGGCGGTAGCCCGAGGTGCGGTAGCTGCGAAGCACAGGCGGCAAGCTACGATGGACCTCAACATCAAGCTGATCGGCGCCGTCGCGGGCGATCTTGTTAATCAGCTTGGCGTTGCCAGATAGGATGAGGCGCCTGACGCCGCAGACGCTCGCAGTTCTGGCAATGGCGGAGATGTTGACATTGCTGCGCATGGCAACGCAGGCTAGGACTAGCTGTCTGGGGCTCAGCAGTGGTGTAACGGGTTTATGGCGCTGCTGCTCAAAATGCGTCATTGTAAAAAAGCGCTCGGTATCAAGAATGCGGACCGTTCAAGTTGACAGGCTCCTCATCAAAATAAACGGCTTCAAGAAAAAGACCAGATGCGGGCGCCGTGCCCGGCGCTGCACGACGATCCTTCGCAGCAATAATCTCTTTTAACTGCGACAAGTTGGTGCGGCCCTCTCCGACCTTGACGATGGCTCGGACGATATTACGAACCATCTTGTAAAGGAAACCGTCAGCGCAAATGATGATCTCAATGATTGGCGCCTCGTCGTTCAACTCGATATGCTTGATATGTCGCACGGTGGTTGCCTGTTTAAAATTCGGCTTCTTGGCAAACGAAGCGAAATCGAGTTCGCCCAGAAAAAGTGGGCATGCAGCACGCATTGCTTCGACATGCAACGCGCTGGGAATATGCCAGACGCGGCCGACTTGCTCCTGCGGGCAGTCTGGCGCATTCCAGATCACGTAACGGTAGGTTTTACTGGTGGCGCATGCACGCGCATGAAAACCTTGCGGAGCAGACGAGAATTCAACAATCCGAATGTCTTCGGGAAGCCTTCTGTTAAGCTCTGCTAAAGCGTTTGCCGCAACGATGCCTGCCGGCAGCACCACGCTGGCCACCTGGCCGTTCGCATGTGCGCCACGATCGGTACGCCCCGAACCGTGTAGCGCACCTCGCACGCCAAATGTCGCCTGCAGAGCCTGCTCGAGTGCACCCTGAACGGTGGGCGCATCGCCGTGACGTTGCCAACCGAAATAGTTACGCCCGTCATAGGCAAGCGTCAGTCGGTAATTACTTAAACCCGCAGCGGCGTTGTCTTCGATCATTATTAAAGCTCCCCGAGCCGGTTACCGTTGCGGCGCTTATCGATTGCGACGTCGGCCTGGGTTGGGCGCCAAGACTTCCTCCCCCAGCTCCCAAAGCGCCACCGTAGGCTGGGGAGTGCGAGGTCGGAACGCCGTTGTGAAACGGGCTTTTAAACGGCCTGCTCAACAAACTTAACTTGACAGTCGGACCAGCCGTGTCGCTTCGTAACCGAGCCCATCTTCAACAATATCCATTTCAACAGCCATACCCTCAGTAATAGACTCAAAAGCATCACCCGCGATGATTTTGCGCGTAAACCGCACCTCTTCATCCTCGCCGATATCGACAAAGCCATATCCCTTGTCCAAAAAAACTTCAACTACCTTACCAATGACCTGGGGGCCTAGTTTTGCCGCTTTCAGACGTTGTTTGTTAAGTTCGCGCCGCTTGCTTCTGTAATCACTTAGCTCCCGCTGTAACACATCCAAGGCATTGATGATGGCGTCGTCAAGGGTCTTACCAACTTTGGTCGCCTGTATCATCTTACGACGACTCATTGAAAGAAAAATCCGGGCTTCATCACTACCATGCTGATGATGAATACTCTTCACAAGTGACACACGTGCATGAATAATGTCGCCATGATGTTCGTTCAGCTTTTCAAGGCGCGCCATTATCATGTCCCGCAGAGCATCGCGGACGGTAGCATGCTGGGCTTCGATTTGAATCTCCATCATTTATCCTTTCGGTGCTTGAAAGAGGTAAATCCCGTCTTTCGCCCTCCGCTTAATTGTACCCGGTTAACAAAACGATGCAATCACCTTCGGGCCGCGTTAAGCACCGTCCGGCCCAACCTGCCGTCTACTTGTCAAACATAGGAAAATATCAAAGATGTCCTGCATCAGTCGTTAGGACTACAGGCGGCTGTACAGGACTTGCCAGGCAGCAGTAAAGGAACTAGAATGAAGACCGACTGATGGAAGCGACGGCGCTTGCTGAGCAATGAACACGGATTCAGATGGATGCATCATGATCGTAGCACTGGCCGGTGGCGTAGGCGCTGCTAAATTTTTACGCGGCTTGGTCGACGTCATGCCGCCCGAAGAACTCACGATTATCAGCAACACCGGAGATGATATTGAATTCTATGGACTGCATATTTCACCTGACATTGATATCGTCGCCTATACGCTTAGCGGCTTGGTAGATGAAACTCGCGGTTGGGGTGTTAGGGGAGATACCTTCGACTGTTTGCGTATGTTAGGGCAATATGGCGAAGATACGTGGTTTAATCTGGGCGATCGTGATCTTGCCACCCACATCTGGCGTACGCAACGGCTGCGGGACGGTTATAGTTTAACCGAGCTAACCCAGGCAATGTGCGGCAAGTTGGATCTACGTGTATCGATCTTGCCGATGTGTGATCAACCCACTCCGAGTTTCGTCCGCACGCCTGCCGGGGTCTTCCATTTCCAAGAGTATTTGATCCAGCGGGGCGGTGAAGAAGCGGTTTTAGAGGTTACCTATCAAAATATCAAACACGCACGGCCAAGTCCCATTGTGTTGACTCAAATTAGTCAAGCTGAAGCAGTTATTATCTGTCCGAGTAATCCGATCATCAGTATCGGCCCCATTTTAGCCGTTCCAGGTATCCGGCAAGCGATTGTGGCAAGCAACGTGCCGGTCATCGCGATTAGTCCGATTATTCAAGGCGCGACGCTGAAAGGACCAGCCGACAAAATGCTTGCCGGGCTTGGCTTTGATGTCTCCGCTTTAGGGGTTGCGCAGTATTATGACGACCTTCTAAGTGGATTGGTCATTGATACGCTGGACGCCGATTTGCACCAATCTATCGCAGCGTTGGGGTTACGGGTTGAAATCACTAATACCATTATGCAAACCTTGG
>JAPULM010000027.1 GCA_027294925.1 bacterium | reverse complement strand
CGACATGACAGGGAATCTACAACCCAGCAGCAGACAAGACCTGACATTTTTCTGATATTTTTCTCTTAATTTTCTGATATTTTTCCGTCATTATAGAGATGACAAGAGGCAACGGTGCTAGAATGCACTGGACTTCAGTGCGTATGTGAAACCGAATAACGTTCTCAGATGGGGTTTCCCGCACCCCATCTTCACTTATCTCGACCATGCAGAGGGTATACCCGATGGGAGCTTTGTCTGACGTGAAGGAACGCGCCCTGGCCTATCTGGACGAACCGGCCCTGGTGCAGTTGACGCAAGACCTGGTGCGACTGCGCACCATCAATCCGCCTGGTGATGAGGCGATTGCGGCCGAATTTGTGGCACAACGACTGCGACAAGGCGGCATGTTTGCCGACGTCGTGGCGCATGACGAAGACGGCCGGGCGAGTGTGGTGGGCGGATTGCGCGGCAGCGGTGAACGCCTGACGCTACTGTTTAGCGGCCATCTGGACACCGTACCGGCCGGTGACAACTGGCAACGGGAGATTTTGTCAGCCGACATTGCCGACGGCAAAATCTGGGGGCTGGGTACAACGGATATGAAATCCGGTGTCGCAGCGCAGCTCATCGCGATGGAAGCTGTGCAGAGCACCGGTGTCGCTCTGCAAGGGGATCTGCTGTTTGCCGGTACGGCAGGTGAAGAAGTCGATTCGATGGGCGCCAAACGTCTGGTAGAGCAGCAAAAGCTTGGTGAAGTGGGCTTTATGATTATCGGTGAGCCGACGGCGAACCGGGCTTTTACGGCCGAAAAGGGCGTCTTGTGGTTGGAGGTGAATACCAAGGGGCAGACGGCGCACGGCTCGATGCCGCACCTTGGGGTCAACGCCATTATGCACATGAGCAAGCTGTTGCAAGCGCTTGAGGAAGAAAATATCTCTTACCAAGCGCACCCGTTGCTGGGCGATTTCACCATGAACATCGCCACCATTAACGGTGGGATTAAAACCAATGTGGTGCCCGATGCCTGCCAGGTTACCATTGATTTGCGTACGGTTATCGGGCAGGATCATCAAGACATCATGCAAACGGTGCGGCAGTTGATCGACCGCCAGTGTGCGGCGGATGATACGTTGCATGCCGAGGTGCGTATATTGACCGAGCGGGTGCCGCTGGACATTCCGTTTGACGATCCCCAGGTGCAGACTTTCGTGCGGGCGCGTGATCAGGTGACCGGAGACACGTCACAGCCAATGGCGGCGACTTTTGCCACCGACGGTTCGGTGTTTGTGCCTGCCTACAACGCGCCGATGGTGATCTGCGGGCCTGGCCGGCCCGAGATGGCGCATCAGCCGAATGAGTTTGTTGACATCGATAAGATCGTCGAGGCGGCGCGTATTTATACCCTGGCGGCGCTCGATTTGCTTGCCTGCTGACATCGGCAGCCGGGCAGAAGTTTTCGCCCTGTTTATCCTCGCTAGGGATCTATCCGTACAACTGTTCCGGCGTTGCCATGTCGATCAACTGATCCAGGTGTTGCCGGTTGCCGGCACCCTGGTAAAAGCTCAGGAACACCCGGGCATGGGCGGCGTCGGCGCCTTCGGCGTTGGTGCGGCGCGGGATGACTTCCAGCATGCCTTCCGTCGGCATAGAGCCGGCCTGCGGCACAATACGGTCGCCGGCAACGCCTTCTAGGATGAAGACCGGCGGCTCGTTGCCGAGCAGGATGGGATGCACATTGCCGGTCATGCGCAGGGGATTGCCCTGCGTCTGACGCTCGACTGTGGTGCAATCGATGGCTAGCAGGGAGATTTCCGCCTCGACAGTGCGCTCAGCCACCTCCGTCGTAATGTGTGGCAGATGATAAAAACCGTCTGCGTCGGTATGAAAATTTTCGGAGCCGTGACGCATGATGGCGCCAAAGCCGGTGAGCAACACCAGCGCATCATATTGCCGTAGTTCATCGACCGGCGGCAGCATGTCGAGCGTAACTTGTTCGCAGTATCGTACGCCGTCAAACTCGTAAAAAACTTGCGGGTCAGGCCAGGCTGAGACATCCAGCACACGGGTCAACATCGGCAGATTAATAGGGTAGGCCGGATTGTTGAGGACCTCCTGCAAGTCCGCCGTTCCCTCAATAAAATGAATCGGCATATCGATGTGGGTTGTATTGTGGGCCACTAGCGGGCGGAGATTGCCGTCGTCTTTAATGCCGACTTCGCCACGCATCAAAATGGGTTGTCCTTCCCGGCGTGGCAAGACCGGCCGGGTAATGACATCGGCCGAGTGCCCATAGGTGAAATATTTGTCTAGTGTTAGATCGCATTTGATGAGACCGTTACCCATGAGTGGTTTCCTTAAGTTGGAAGAGAGAATTCGTGCTGATCTTGCGTTACGTACTCAGGCAAAAGCCTAAGCGCTTTTGTTCACCTATAGATGTTCAGAAAAAGAATTGGGAATCCGTCTTGACCTGCATGAGATCACGTAGAGTGCGGTCCTGCCGCACCGCCAGGTCATGGTGGGGCACAGCTCCACCCTACTCAAGCAGGTTGTCTAGCTTTCCAACAGCAAATCTGAATATCGATTACGTATAGCATAGCATAAACCATATCGGGTTCATGGGGCGCACGTGACTTGGATGCAGGGCCACGCGGTTTTCCCAAATCCCTGCAAGGGGCGAGGGTGAACTGATAATTGAATAACCCTGCTTGGATGGAAATTGGATTGACAAATAGCCGCGTGGTGTGTTACCTATCACGCATTATAGGTGCCGATTTAACAGCCTGCCGGTGCTGACCAATAGCCGGTGGCGGCGCACACCTTCCCTAAACGGTCATGGAGCCCCGAGAAATCACATGACAATCTCCGTTTCCGCCTGCAGACCGGCGATTGAAGAGAGTCTGGCGCGTGCCCACCAAGGGGTGTGTCTGACGGCTGAAGAGGTGTATGCCTTTGAGCACCTGTCAAGCACCGAACTGTTGGCGCTTTTGCAAGTCGCCGATGAGTTGCGGAGGCGCTATCACGGCGATATCATCACCTATTCGCGCAAGGTATTTTTACCCCTCACCAATCTTTGCCGGGATTATTGCGGTTATTGTACGTTCCGTAAAGACCCGGGTGATGTGGGCGCCAAGACCATGACCCCGGATGAGGTCCTGGAAGTGGCGACCAACGGCGCTAAACTTGGCTGTAAAGAAGCGCTATTTAGCCTGGGCGACAAACCGGAAGCGTTGTTTCCGGAAATGCGCCAGACGTTGCAACGCTATGGGTATCGCCGCACGCTGGAATATCTGCTTGCCATGTGCCGCCTGGTATTGGAGCAGACGCCGCTACTGCCGCATGTCAATCCAGGTGTTATGGGTCCTAAGGATCTCGAACGGCTGCGCGAGGTCAACGTCAGTATGGGGTTGATGTTGGAAAGCACCAGCCGACGTTTGTTAGGTAACGGCATGGCGCATGACAACGCGCCGGATAAAGACCCTGCCATTCGCCTCAAGACGATTGAAAATGCCGGTAAGTTGCACATTCCGTTTACAACCGGCATTCTCATTGGCATTGGTGAGACCTTTGCCGAACGGGTTGACGCGTTGTTTGCCATCCGTGAGTTGCACCAGCGTTATGACCATATTCAAGAGGTAATCATCCAGAATTTCCGTGCTAAGCCGGGCACTCCCATGCAGGCGCATGCGGAACCTAGCCTGTTGGATTTTTTGCGCACCATTGCCGTGGCGCGCATCATTCTCGGCGGTGAGATGAACATTCAGGCGCCGCCGAACTTGACTCCGGAGCAGTATCAGCTATTGATAACGGCCGGGCTCAATGATTGGGGTGGTGTTTCGCCCCTGACGATTGATTTTATTAATCCGGAAGCCCTCTGGCCGCAGATTCGTACCTTACACCGGGTCTCGGCCGAAATGGGGTTACGCTTGCGCCAACGATTGGCCGTTTATCCGGAATATCTGGTGCGTAAGCCGGGATTTATCGCCACAGCGCTGGAGCCCCGTTTACGGGCTCTGGTTGACGAAGAGGGATACCCTCTCGAGCAGGAAGGAGTCACGAGTCCATGAAGATCGATGCGGATGTGCAGGAATCACCGGCACGTGTTGAGCACCTTTTGCCTACGGTCGCCCCGCACGTTGCACAGGTACTGGAACGGGCCATGGCCGGTCATGAATTGTCGCGCGATGAAGGTCTGGTGCTGGCCGAGCTAACGGACAGTGGTGAGGTCGAAGCCCTGGCGGCGGTTGCCGACTATGTACGGCGTGAGGTGAAAGGGGACACCATCACCTATGTGGTAAATCGTAACATTAACTTTACCAATGTTTGCTTTATCGGCTGTAAGTTTTGCTCCTTTAGTACCTCCTCACGGGCTGACGATGCCTACAATCTGTCGTTTGAGGAAATCGCCAGGCGTACGGTCGAAGCGCACGAGATCGGCGCCACTGAGGTCTGTGTGCAGGGTGGGCTACCGCGTGGCCTGGACCCGTTTTACTACCGCGATATCCTGCGTACGATTAAAGATGCGGTGCCCGACATGCATACGCACGCCTTCTCGCCGATGGAGATGACCTACGGCACCGAATTGACTGACATGAGCTTGCATGATTACTTGCAAATGCTCAAAGACAACGGGTTGGACACCTTGCCGGGCACTGCTGCTGAAGTTTTGGACGACGATGTGCGGTATGTGCTGTCGCGCAAGAAGGTGACGGTGAAGCAGTGGACCAATGTGGTACGTACCGCGCATCAGCTTGGCATTCCGACCACCTCGACCATGATGTACGGGCATGTGGAGGCGCCTGAACATTGGGTGAAGCAGCTCAGCCTGTTGCGTGATATTCAGAAAGAAACCGGCGGCTTTACCGAGTTTGTTCCCCTCGGCTTCGTGCATACCAATACCGATTTGTTTAAAACCGGCATTGCGCGACCTGGCCCGACCGCGGATGAGTCCGTCAAGATGCATGCCTTAGCACGTTTGATGTTGCGAGGTTGGATTGATAATATTCAGGTGTCATGGGTGAAGCTGGGCCGTAAGCTGTCGCAGCGTTGTTTGCAGGCCGGTGCAAATGATTTCGGCGGCACCTTGATGGATGAAAACATTTCACGTCTGGCTGGTGCTACGGCTGGGCAATACATGCCGCCGCAAGAGTTCCGGCAGTTGATTCGGGAAATTGGGCGCGTACCGGCGGAGCGCACCACCACCTATACCATCCGTCAAATGTTCGATGCCGCTATGGATGAGGCGCCGGTATAGCGTCATAGGGCTAAAGGAGGTACACAATGGCACAGCACAACTGGTCCGGCGTTCACATTCCCATCATCACCCCGTTCAAGGACGATTATCGTGTCGATGAAGAAGGTCTCTGTCGCCTGGTGGATTATCTGATCGAGGAGCAAAAGGCTGACAGTCTGGTGCCATGCGGCACCACCGGTGAATCACCAACGTTATCGCATCAAGAGCACCAGCGGGTGGTTGAGGTCGTCATCAAGGCGGCAGCCGGCCGGGTGCCGGTGATCGCGGGTACTGGGTCAAACGCCACCCGCGAAGCCATTGAGATGACCAAACATGCCGAGCAGGCTGGCGCTGCTGCGTCATTGCAAGTATGTCCCTATTACAATAAACCGGAGCAGGCCGGTCTTATCGCACATTTTGAGGCCATTGCTGAGGCGACTGCTCTGCCCTTAATCATTTACAATATCCCAGGGCGGACCGGCCGTCTTATCGAGGTTAAGACCTTACTGGAGCTGGCTAAGATCGACAATATCATCGGGGTGAAGGATGCTGCCGCCAATATTAATCAAACCATGGCGCTGCTGGCAGGCATCCGCAGTATGAGCAAGAAATTTTATGTGCTCTGTGGGGAGGATGCGTTGACCTTTTCGTCGCTGTGCTTAGGTGGTGATGGCGCCATCGCCGCCGTGGCGCATGTCATCGGTAAGGAACTGCATGAGATGATACAGGCGTTTGCCCGCGGCGACTACAAGGCCGCCCAGGATATCCACTTCCGTACGCTGGATATCGTTAACGCGCTGTTTATCGAAACCAATCCCGTCCCGGTAAAAACGGCCATGCAGCTGATGGGGCAGCCAGCCGGCAAGGTGCGCTTGCCCCTTGTGCCAATGCAGCTGGAGAGACGTGAAGTGCTGCGTAAGACGCTGCAAGCGCTGGGGAAAATTTAGCTGCTGCGCGCCTTCCTGGTCAGCCGGCGCGCAGCAACAGACGGGTTCTTCCTATCTCTAATGATCGCCACGCTGCGGACGTCTGTGGTGCTTCTGAAACGTCTGCTGTAACTGCTCTCGTTGTTCAGGCGTAAGCAGCGCAGCAACTTTGGCGTATGTCTCCCCGAAGGTCATGACCATTTGGCCGCTCAATTTGCTGACCTCGTTGGCAATGCCTTGGAGTTTTTCCTGGTAGTCAGCCTGGGTCGGATCCAACTGATGAAACGTCCGCCGATGATCGGCAAAGGCGAAGCGTATCCGACGCATGCCTGGGCGTGCCTCGTCCAACACGGCAAACACCTGTTCACGTTGTTCGGTGCTCAAATCCAAGTGATAAAACATTTTCTCGAGCCGCCTTTCGTGATGCTGGCCGAAGCCGCCGCCTCCCCAGCCATGAAAAGCACCACGCCCACCTCTGGCAAAGGTTGGGACCGCCAGCGCTGCGACAATGAGTCCAAGCACAACAGTTGCGGCAATAGTTCTTTTACGCATGAATCGTCTCCTTTGGTTGATTCGTTGTCGTCTCTCCGTCGTGGCCACGTGTTGTACATGTAGTGTAGCGGATACTGGTGTCAAGTTGTGTCAGGGAAATGTAAAGGTTGTGTAAAGGTGATACTGCTTATGGCGTGGCGAGGTTTTCCGCTTGTTGGGGGAGGGTCATGGTGACGCACAGGCCACCCTCAGGCCGATTATCTGCCTGGATTTGGCCATGGTGACGCTCCATCACGGCGCGGGCAATGGCCAGGCCAATGCCGTGGCTGCCAGTGGTCTCATGACGAGCCTTGTCGCTGCGAAAAAACGGATCGAACAGACGGGTAAGATCGGCTTCCGGGACACCTGGGCCATGATCGCAAATTTGAATACGCAGGGTTGATGGTTTGGCGCCGCTTGCTGCGACCAATACGGTGACTTCCGTGTCGTTGGCCGTATAGCGCAGTGCATTGCGCAGCACGTTTTCGAATGCACTACGTAGGGCAGATTGGTCACCGGATACTGTCACATGCGTTGCTGCCTCAAGCTGCACCCGCTTTCCTTCACGGCGATATTCATAATCAGCATCGGCCACAACCCGATCCAACATTTTGACCAGGTCAAGGTCACGCATCACCAGTTGACTGGCGCCACTTTCCAGGCGGGTCAAGGTCAATAGGCTTTCGATTAGAGTGTCAAGCCGGTGGATTTCGATTTGAATACGCGCGAGTTCTTCTGCCGCATCTTGGTCGACACGTTCTTCTGCTAACGCTGCGGCGATCTGCATGCGCGCCAGAGGGGAGCGTAATTCGTGTGACACATCGCGTAACAACCGGCCTTGGGTGTCAATCAATTTTTCAATACGCGCCGCCATGCGGTCAAACTCGCGTCCCAACTCGCCAATGGCGTCAGCCCGTTGGCGGACGCCAACGGGTGCGCGCACGGTGAGATCACCTTCGGCAAATTGCCGGGTTGCCGTTCGTAACCTGCGTAGGGGACGCGTAAAAAGCGCTGCAATTAGTGCGCTGGCCAACATGGTTGTTGCTAGAAAGAGGCCCCATCGTATCCATGGTGCACCGCGGGGCGGGCGCCAATGCGGCGGTGGACGGCGGACGGCAATAAAGCGGTAAGGGGTGTCGGAGGCAAGATGCACCTCAACGGCGCTGAGAAAAAACGGGCCAGCGCGATTTGCATGGGGCCGAATCCACTGTGGGTAGCGCGTAATTTGGCGGCTAATCATCGGTGGTACCGCTTTGCCCAAAGCGTGTCCCTGGGCGTCGAGCAAAAAGCCCCGTACGTGCTCGTGACGCCGTAACTGTCTCAGATAGGCCTGTAATGATTGCTCACCCTCCCGTTCGTAAATGGTGGCCGCTTGTACCGCATAGGCCCTGACGACATCACGTTCCGGGTGGTGTCGTCGTGTGTCGTTGGCGAAGAAGCGAAAGGCCAGAAAGGCACCCGTGAACAACATTACATGGCTCAACAAGAAGACGGCGAAAATTTTTAAGAAGAGGCTGCGCATGACGCATCGTCCTCATGCCGTACGTATAAATAACCGACGCCTCGGACGGTCTTGATACGAAACTCACCATTTGGCAACAGGCCAAGTTTCTTGCGCAAATTGCTGATATGCATATCAAGACTACGGTCGTACGGGCCGAGCTTACGGGTCAAAGCTTGTTCCGACAGGACGTCTTTACGAACCACCTGTCCGGGTTGACGCAGCAAGAGCTCCAGCACGGTAAACTCTGTACTTGTCAAGGGTGCTAACACGCCATCAACGCGCACTGTGCGATCACCCGTGTCAAGGGTAAGGTCGTCAACGGTCATGCGCCCCGGCTCTGGTGGTATCGACGGTCGCGTACTGCGTCGCAGAATGGCGTGAATACGCGCCAACAATTCACGCGGGTGACAGGGCTTAGGCACGTAGTCGTCGGCCCCCATCTCCAGGCCGAGGATGCGGTCAATATCATCACCCCGCGCCGTCAGCATCAAGATCGGTGTCTGGGTGTGTGTCCGGATGGCGCGGAGCGCTGCAAAACCGTCTAGCTCTGGCATCATCACATCGAGCACAATCAGATCGTAGGACTCGGCCAGGGCTCGCTCAACAGCTGCCTTGCCGTCAAACACTTGAGTCACGCACAAGCCTGCGCCGCGCAGGTATTTGCTTAGGAGTTCCGATAGAACCGTGTCGTCGTCAGCCAGAAGGAGGTTGATATCCACCGTGTTGCGCTGTCCCTTTATACAAGTACTCGGGCATGAATTTTGTCCCTTCCCCTGCCTAGGCAGGGGAAGGGACAAGGTCGAAAAGCTCAAGCATTTTCTGGCATCGTCTGTGGACATGATGGCCAATTAGAAGGCTGGCATACATGATAACCCCGATTGGCGGCTTTACGCTACCATGAGGCGTTCCGATATACATATAGACAGGCGACACCTTTTCGGGCAGTATACCGTCAGTCTATGATATCCGGCATATAAATATGCCATGACAGTGCAGGAGACTTGTATGAAAGCACCGAACGACGCCTCGCCCTTATCGTCCGCCTGCCGAGGCTGCGGTGAGCCGCAACCGACTGTCAATTGGCAATCTCAAACGGGCGACAAAACACTGCAAGAGGCATGGGTGCAGGCTACGTCGCTTGAGCGCTATTGTGGCGTCTGTGGCACGCCGAGTTGCGACGACGAAATGCTTGACCGCTTACAAGGTGACGCGTTGGACGACCAAGCCGGGCGTCTGTACGGTACGAGTCTGGTTAGTCCCACCCCTGAAGTCGTCGCTTTTATGGCTGGCTGGGACGTGGCGTCTAAAGGCGCCGCAGATCAGTCTTTGGTGCTGTTCGATCTGTGGGTTAACCGGGCGCATACCCGCATGCTGGTTGCACAAGCGATTCTTTCTCCGGCACAAGGGCAAGCGATTCTGGACGGGCTGGAAACCATCGAGCAACATCACCACACCGGCCAGTTTCGCCTCCAAGCGGTGCTCGAAGATGTCCATACCAATATTGAAAAATATTTGACCGACGAGTTGGGTATCACGGCTGCTTTGGCCATCCACACGGCTCGTAGCCGCAACGATCAAGTGGTGACGGATATGCGCCTTTGGATGCGCGCCCGCGTCCTCAACCTGGCGCAGTTGTGCCTGGATTTAATGCATCATTTGGCCGATGTGTCACGCTTGCACCTGGATAGCGTCATGGTCGGGTATACGCACCATCAGCACGCTACCATTTCCACCTTTGGCCATCATCTGGCGGCGTATGCCGAAGCCATACGGCGTGTCGTACAACGTTTGCACGCCTGGTACGATACCTTTAACTACAGTCCGCTGGGTTGCGTAACCGGTTTAAGTACCACTTTTCCTATTGACCGCTATCTGACGGCCGACCTGCTGGGTTGTGCTGGCCCGGAGCCTAATGCGCTTGATCCCATTGCCAGCCGCTGGGAGCCCGAAGCTGATCTGGCGCAAATTCTCGCCATCCTGCTCAACCACCTGTCAAGTATGGCGCAAACCTTTATTCTGTTGAGCACCCAGGAGTTCGGTGTTCTCAAATTACACCCCCGTTTTTGTTCCGGCAGCAGCATTATGCCGCAGAAAGTCAACCCGGATGCACTAGAAGTCATCAAAGGCAAGGCCGCCGAGGTCGCCAGCCGTCTGAACGGTTTGTTGTCTTTGGGCCGGGCGACTCTGACCGGCTACAACCGTGACCAGCAGTGGAGTAAATATCTGATCATGGAAGCCTGTTTGGAAGGCTTACCGGCGGTGTCGATCATGTCCCGTGTGGTGGCGCATTCCTGCCGTCCGTTGCAAAAAAATCCCTGCCTACAACGCGACATTGGTATCGACACCAGACGTCTCAAGGATATGGCCGGCACCGGCTTTGCCGGCGTCACCGAACTGATGGAACAACTGGTGAGGCAAACCGGAGTTGAATTGCGTCGCTTAAAGCGCGCCATCGAACGCGCCGTTGCCCTATCCTTACAAGCAGGCGAGCAGAACCGAATCACCTCTACTGCATTGCAGCAAGCCTTGCAAGATGAACATGTTGAGATCACGGTTGATGCCGATACCGTACAGCGTCTGCAAGACCCCACCACCATCTTGGCGGCCAAGCAGGTCGTTGGCGGTCCCGGCCGTCAGGCACTAGAAACCGAGCTCGCTCAACTTGATGACGTTGTTGCCACGCAGCGCCAGGTTTGGCAGGCTCGTCGCGACACCTTACAGGCAAAATACGACCAGTGTCGTTAGTCGGGTGCGACCGCGCCACGCCACCCCCAAGCCTTCTCAGCCTACCCTTGATGAAAAGCCGCCGCGGGATGCCCTCGCAGACTCAGGTCTGAGCCTGGTGCTCGGTCGGTGCCGCCGCCGGCTGGTCTGGAGATGCCGCCGGCTGTGAGCGCTGCCAGAGGCGGCTGTTGACCAGAAGCGCCGGGATAATGGCCAGTAGGGCGAATAACGCATTGAACAAGAGATAATCTTGCCAGGCGGCGGCACTAGCTTCTGCCAGCAAGCGGCGATGCATGAGTGCCAGGGTTTTAGAGGTCACTTGCGTCGCGGCCTCGCCCGCCCACAGCAAGAAGTTTTGCACCTCTTGCATCATCGCAGTCAGGCCAAACGTACCGATTGGCGCATCTTCGGCGTATTGTTGGATATGCCGTCCGAAACGCGCGTCCCACACAACAGCTGCCGACGAAGCGCCCAGAATGTTGGCAATGCTACGCAACAGCCCCATCAGGCCGGCGGCCATCATCACCCGATCCTCCGGTAAAGCTTGCAAGGCGGTCAGGTTGTTCGGGCCAACGACAAACCCCTCGGCAATGTAGCGCAACATCAGAAAGGTGGTCATCATCAACGGTGTATACAGCTCATTGATGCCGGCATAACTCGAAAAAGCCGTCGCATAGATGATCAATCCGGCAATGACCAAGAGTTGTGGCGAAAAGCGATCTGACAAACGACCAGCGAGCATCACCGCGACACCATAAATGATGTTGGCCGGTAACAGCGTCCAGGCCACCCGCAGCGGCTCGAAGCCAAGCAGACGCTGCATGAGCACCGGCATCATCGGCCCGGTGCTGCGGAACGCCATGGTGGTGAGAAAGGTGACGCAGACCGCCATCACGAAGGGCAGATAACGAAACAGACGCAATTCGACCAGTGGTTCAGGATGGTATAATTCAATGATGACGAAGATGACCCCGGCAACACTGGCGATGGCCAGTAGGGTTAGGATATATTGTGAATCCCAACCCTCTCGATTGCCCCGGCTTAGCGCCAGAACCAGGGTGGACACCGCGATTGCCATGCTCAATAAGCCATAGTAGTCCAGCCGCCGCCGCGCCGTGCGCTTCAAGGGTGGCAGAAACCACAAGGCCAACAGGAATGCGGTGCAGGCCAGCGGTAGAATCATGACATAAATCACCCGCCAGGAGGCGAATTGCACCAGGTAGCCGCCTAGCAGCGGCCCAATGGCGGGGCCGATGGACCATCCCATCAGGGACAAGCCGACCGCCATACCACGCTGTCCGGGTGGAAAAATCTGATAAAAGATGGCCATTGATAGGGGCGGGATAAAGCCGCCGCCAGCACCGGCGAGAATGCGAAACGCAATCAGCGAAGACCAATCCCAGGCCAAGGCGCTGCCCAGCGTTCCCAGACAAAACGTGCCGATGCTAATCAAGTACAAGGCGCGTGGGCCAATCCGTCCACTAAGCCAGCCAATCGTCGGGATGGTCACCGTTCGGGCGATGCCAAAGGCTGTGATGACCCAGTGTATTTGATACAGTTCGACGCGCAGGTTGGTCATGATTTTGGCCAAGATGAGATTGGTCGTCGAGCCGTTGATGGCGATGACGATCAGTCCGATGCCGACCAGGCCAGTGGTGATCCAGCGCTCACGAAAACCGAGGTGGGTGGTGGTTGCGGTTTCTTCCATGCCCTATGTTATACCGGATGTCTGGTTGCAGGCAACCGTCGAGGTCGATTTTTCGCACCTCAAAAAGAAGGGTTGGTGATGGTCAACGATGCGTAACATCTAGGCATTGACTGTGGCTTGTTTTTTGGCCTGGCGGCGACGGTCTATTTCGCGCAGCCAGCGCTTGCGGAGGCGGATCGAGGTCGGCGTCAGTTCGACCAATTCGTCATGTTCGATGTATTCCAACGCCGCCTCCAGGCCCAGCTTACGAGCAGTTTTGAGGCTAACCGTCGCTTCCTTGGTTGATGAGCGTATGTTGTTGAGCATCTTGCGCCGCACCGCATTGACTGTGATGTCGTTGCCTCGACTGTGCTCCCCCACGATCTGGCCTTCATAGACCGACTCGCCCGGCTCGACAAACATCATGCCGCGATCAGCGAGCTGATCAAGCGCATAGGCGGTGACCTGGCCGGTTTCCATGGTGACCATGACGCCGCTGCTGCGTTCGGCCAACTGACCGCGGAAGCTGTCGTATGATTGAAAACGGTGATTCATGATGGCTTCGCCCTGGGTGGCGGTTAGAACGCGACTGCGCAGGCCGATCAAACCACGCGCCGGAATCGAGAATTCCAGGTGTGTACGGTCGCCGCGCGGCTCCATTTTGAGCATCTCACCACGGCGTTCGCCCACCAATTGCATGACGGCGCCGAGGCTAACGGTCGGTACGTCGATGACCAGTAGTTCGATCGGTTCGAGCCGCTTTCCATTCTCATAGCGGTAAATGACTTCCGGTTTGCCGACGGTCAGCTCATAGCCTTCACGGCGCATATTTTCCAACAGAATACCGAGATGCAGTAAGCCACGGCCGGAAACGATAAAAACGTCCTCTTGCACCTCGACCCGCAGGGCAACATTTGATTCCAACTCGCGCTGTAACCGTTCGTGCAATTGGCGGCTGGTAACGTAGGTACCGTCTTGGCCGGTGAAAGGCCCGTCGTTGATGCGAAACGTCATGTGCAACGTGGGTTCATCCACCGGGACGGACTGGAGGGAGGCCGGCCGCTCCGGATCGGTGAGGGTGTCGCCAATCTCTACCTGTCCTAGGCCAACCACGGCGAACAAGTCGCCGACGTCGATGTGATCGACCTCCTGCCGTCCCAGGCCGTGGAAGCGAAACAGTTGGGCGATACGCTGGCTGCTGTGGTTGCCGTGACGATCGATCACCGCGATGGTTTGTTTGGCTTGCAAGGTGCCGGCGAAGACGCGTCCGATACCGATACGGCCGACATAGTCGCTATAGTCGAGGGTGGTAATCAAGGCCTGTAGGGGGGCGCTAGCGTTGAGTTCAGGGGGCGGAATGTGCTCAATAATGGCGTCAAAGACGTCATGAATGGTGTTGGACGCCGGCTGCTGCTCGGGATCAGTCGTCGCCCAACCATCGCGGGCTGAGGTGTAAACGGTTGGAAAGTCCAAAGCGCGGTCGTCAGCGCCGAGTTCGACTAAGAGGTCGAAGACTTCCTCGACCACGGCATGTGGCCGCGCCTCCGGGCGGTCCATTTTGTTGATCACGACGATTGGCCGCAGGCCGGTGTCTAAAGCTTTGGATAGCACATAGCGAGTTTGCGGCATGACGCCTTCAAAGGCATCGACCACCAGCAAGACGCCATCGGCCATTTGCAACACCCGTTCGACTTCGCCGCTAAAGTCGGCGTGCCCCGGGGTATCCACAATGTTAATGTGAAAGTGCTGAGCGTGCCGGTCAGTGTAATCAATGGCGCAATTTTTGGATAGAATGGTGATGCCGCGCTCCCGTTCGAGCGGATTGGAGTCAAGGATGCATTCGCCGACCAACTCGCCCTGGCGAAACTGCCCGCTCTGGCGTAGAAGTTGGTCGACCAAGGTGGTTTTGCCGTGGTCAACATGGGCGATAATAGCCACATTTCGGATGTGCTGTCGTGTCATGTGTTCCTCGTGTACAACTGACGAATTTGAATTCTATATTTTGCAAGATGAAGGCGCAAGACCGAACCGGTAGTCGGGAGCCTGCAAGAAGATGTGGAAGAAGAGGCAGGCAATAAGTGCGTCTGTGAGCTGTATAATAGTTATTATACGGTATGTTGGGAAAAAATGCCGCTAGGGCCGCGCAGCCAGCAAGGTGAACGCATTTGGCATTGCACATGTTTCTTCTTCAGGGTATGGTGTGCCCCTTCATTCGGCGCGGCCATGCGATACCCCTCGGAGATCACAAGGTGTAAAGTCAAGAACTGACGCCGAACACCAATCATCATAATATTATCATGCAAGACCTGCCCCCCGAGCTTATTGCGGATTGCGGAATAACCCCTTTTCTGTCAATAATCAGGGATAGACCCCAATTATTGCAGTGGTATTTCAAGGATTGGGACGCCCTGGACCAGGACAACACGCGTATCTGGCAGACGTACTACGAGCCAAAGCCACTCAGCGAGCTTTACACGGGCTGGCAGGAGATGCTAGAGGAGCATCGGCAGCTTGTGGTGCGAAGGGGAAAGGGTCAAATCTTTCTATTTACTATGTAACCCTGAGGATGGTTGAGCTTGTACCCCGCTGGTCATCTGGGCCAGCGTCGGTTCTCTTTTGATCCGCGTCCGGTTGGACTAGGCCAGCACCTCCTGGTTAATCACATTGTCCGGCTTCAGCTTGCCATCAAAACAATCGGTGACGTTCTTAGCTGCCCAATAGCCCATGCGATACAGGGATTCCTCGGTGACACCGGCGGAATGTGGGCTGACAATGATGTTGTCTAACTCAAACAACGGGGTGTCAGCCGGGGCCGGTTCGACGACAAACGGATCGATGCCTGCGCCCGCAATGGTCTTTTCCTTCAACGCATGATAAAGTGCGGTCTCATCAATGATGCCGCCGCGGGCTGTATTGACGACAAAGGCGGTGCGTTGCATAGCGGAGAGTTCAGGGGTGCCGACCATACCATTGGTTTCTTCGTTTTTGGGACAATTTACCGATAGAAAATCGATTTCCGGCAATACCGCATGCCAGTCCTCTACCGGCGTCGCACCGGCGCATGTAATGGCGTCCTGTACGACATAGGGGTCGTGCACCAGGACGTCCATCTGCATGGCAACGAGCCGGGGAACTAGGCGCCGCCCGATACGGCCGAAGCCGAGCACGAGCACTTTGCGGCCAGCAATATCATAGGCAGGCGTCTCGAAGCGGATTTGCCAATTGCCTTTGCGCACCTCACGGTCGTAGAGCAGGCAGCGCTTGGCCAGCGCTAAAATTAGAAACAGAGCGTGCTCGGCCACGGTGACGGAATTGGCGCTGCCCACCACGGTGAGCGGAATGCCTGCCTGGGTCAAGGCCGGTACGTTAACCGCGTCATAGCCGACGCCAAGGCGAGAAACGATTTTTAATTGTTTGGCCTGTTCGATGATACGTGGCGTAAACGGGGCAACGCCGAGGATCGCTGCATCATAGTTGACGATGTGTTGTACGAGATGATCCTCCGATAGGTCGGTGAAACGTTCGCATTCGATGTCCGGACGGGCATCGAAGACCTCACGCATTCCCTGGCTAATGGGCATTTGAATCATGACGCGTCGACTCATGTTGTTGTCTTCCTCTTTTGTTGTGTCCCTGGACAGCATTTCCCGCTATGATGGAAAAACTGTCAGTGGTAAGAAAATGGTTGCAATCCCTATTCAGTGGCAAGCATCATAACGGGAATCATCATACCATGATCGAGACCACACCGTCAGACATTGATTTTACGTCGATACACGACCGCATGCAGTGGTACATTGATGCCAACATCCTCCCCTGCTGTTCTTCACTAGTGCTGCAGGGACAGGATGTTGTCGATGTCAAAACCTATGGTTATATGGATTTGGAGAGAAAATGTCCACTTACCGAGAACGCCATTTTCAGGATGTACTCCAACACCAAACTGATCACCTCGGTTGCCGCCATGATGTTAGTGGAGCAAGGGCGCTTTGCCTTGGACGATCCTGTGGCGCAGTATCTGCCGCAGTTTGCCGAACCCAAGGTGTTGTGTCAAGACGCGTTGGCTATTAATGACGTTGTCCCGGCAGCGTCCCCGATTACCATTCGTCACCTCATGAGCCATAGTGCGGGTCTCACCTACGACTTTCTGGAACCGGAGTCGGTGCTTGGGCGGGCCTATGTGGCGGGTGAATTGCGTAACCCGCAGGCGACATTGGCTGACTTGACGGAGCAATTGGCTGAGTTACCGCTATGTTTCCACCCCGGCACGAAGTGGCGCTACAGCTTTGCCACTGATGTGATTGCTCGTTTGATTGAAGTGGTGTCAGGGCAGCGCTTCGACATTTTCCTTCAGGAACATATTTTTCAGCCGCTTGGCATGCTGGATACGGATTTTTATGTGCCGTCTGAGAAGCATGAACGTTGTGTGACCATGTATGCGCCTACGGACCCGTTAAAACCCATGCAGCCCGGCCTGCACAAATTTGACGATCCCTTTACAGGTCAATTTTCGCAACCCCGAGCGATGCTTTCCGGCGGCGGCGGATTGTGCTCGACGCTGGCCGACTATCTGGCCTTTGTCAGGATGCTCATCGGTAACGGCGCGTGGAACGGCGTCCGTATTCTGCAACCGGAAACGCTGCAGCTGATGCGCCAGAATCAGCTACCGGCAGGGGTTCATGTCAAGTTTCCCGTCTGGCATATGCCGGACACCGTGTTTGGCCTAGGGTTTGCCCTGAAGACCGCTGCGGCGAAAGGCGAACCGGAAGTGGCAATTGACGAGTATCATTGGGGTGGTTTGGCCGGGACACATGCATGGATGGCGCCACGCGCCAATCTTGCTGGCATATGCATGACCCAACGTATGCCGGGTTTTTGGCATCCGTTTAGTCATGATTTTAAACGATTGGTGTATGCTGTCGTAACTGCAACCGGGTAGCGCTGTGCGCATTGTCATATATGACTTGAAGAGGCTGGCGCCAATGTCTGGGTTGACACGTTGCCTCTGACTTTCCGGACACCTGATTCACCATGTTTCCTATACCTTTTTTCCCCCGACGGGAGAAGATTGGGAGAAAACGATGCTCTACCTTGTCGAATGCGGATTTGCCGACTCGTCACAGGCGACGGCGTGGAACGACTGGTATAGTGGCCTGAAACTCGAGGAACTACTCACGCTGCCCGATTTTCTGTCGGCACAGCGCTTTCGGGCCCTCGATAACAATCTGGCGCCCTATCTCAACGTTACCAGTATCGCGTCAACAGAGCTGTTCACTAACCCGGACTACCGGCGCGGTGGTGGTGGTAGCTTTGGCCCCTGGGCGCTTGATTTGATTATTGACTGGCGGCGGCTTCTGTTTGCCGGTATGGATGAAATGCCGGCAGTTGCAGATGATCAGCGCCTGTTGGTGCTGGACCAGGAACCCGATACGGCGTCTGATCTTGGGGTGGCGATGACTTGGCTTGATGGCCTTGATTGGCAAACGGCAACGAACTATGCCGATGGCGTTGCGCTTGCGGCGTCCGTTCCGCATCGTGGTCTTGCGATTGTTAGCCCGGAAATAGCTGACGCCTTGCCGCCGCTGCCCAGTCTGCGCATCTATACGCCGATTTGTCCAAAGCGTGTGTAAGCGCCGCGTGTGTGTAGCCGTCGTCTATCCCCAGCCACAACCTTGCCGGCAGGCGTAGTCATGTCCTTGCGTCGTCAGGTTGGACGGCAAGCAAGGCCTCCAGTGCGTCCAGACAGGTGGCGTTGTCACGAAATACGATACCGTGCATACCTAAGGTTTGAGCTGCTTGAACATTTGCCGCTAGATCATCGACGAAGACACAGGCGTTGGCCGGTAGAGCGAGCCGATCGAGTACCGTCTGATAGGCTTGCGCATCCGGCTTCATGACGCCGATATCTGCCGAGACAGCAATAGGGTCAAAACGATGTTGCAACGCATGGGTGCTCAGAAACCCGTGTAGGTCGGTACTGAAATTGCTCAGCAAAGCCACCTGTAAGCCGGCGGCACGCAGTCGATCCAGATAGGCGACAAGTTCGACGTTGAGTAAATCGCCCCGATAGAATGTGGCCCTAAGGTTTGAGGTCTCAGCGGCGGTTAGCTTCAGGGTGTCGCCGATTTCATGCCAGTACGTTGCCGGGCTGATTTGGCCGAGCTGGGCGGCGATCCAAGACGTTTTATTATGCACAATGCGTTGGAGGTCGCCGGCTTGCAGGCCGAAGCGCTGCTCCCAGGTGGCGCGTGGGGCCGGGTCGAGGGTGCGTACCAAGACGTTGCCGTAATCGAAAATGACTGCCCTAATGTCGCGTTGCGTCATGTGTTCTCCTTACGAGTCCAAGAAGCGGAAGCAAGATCGCAAACGGGAATGCTACTCGATTCAGATATTATAGGCGAACGGCTTGCGGAAGGCAGCGGGTCGACATAAAATAGGCGCATCTGGCCAATGACCGGACAGACATCCTTCGGACCCACATCGAACAGGAGAACTTGCTATGCACTATGAAGTTATCTCAGCTGATTGCCATATCGATCTGTGCTGGTTACCCCCTGATTTGTTTACCACCAATGCGCCGGCGCATTTGAAAGATCGCATGCCGTATGTCACCGACGGTCCGGATGGCCCGTTCTGGACAACTCGAGGCGGCGCCAATCTTGGCTTGCAAAATGGTATGGGCTCGGCTGGTCGCAAGTATGTGCCAGGTGAAATTGAACGCTCGGATCGGATGGCAGCCAAAGGTCTATTCGACGACGGCAAAAAGGGCATTCGCCGCGTTTCCGACCCGCAATTGCGCCTCCAAGACCAAGACCTCGATGGCGTGCAGGGTGAAGTGATCTACGGTATTCTAGGCGCCGCCAAGCGTGTCGATGAGCCGGAAATTGTGCCTGATTTGTATCGGATCTACAACACCTGGCTGGCTGATTTCTGCAAGACGTATCCTGACCGTTATGTCGGACTTGCCTGCATCCCCAACACGGATGGGCAACTGGCTGCAGACGAAGTGCGCCGCGGCGCCAAACTGGGTCTTAAGGGAGGGGAACTGGCGGTTTCCTCTGATATTGTTCCGTTATGGCATCCGCAGTGGGAAGTGCTGTGGGAAGCGGCAGCCGAGTGTGATATGCCGATTAGTTTTCACACCCTGTCTAATCGTGTGTTACCGAATGATGTCGAGCCCTTAACACGGCGGGCGGCCTTTGCCAGCATGCTTAGTGTGTTCCAACTGACCACGGCCGATTTTCTCGCCTCGATGATTTTCAATGGTGCCTTGGAACGGTACCCGAATCTGAAAATCGTCCTTGGCGAGAGTGGTATTGGCTGGATTCCATACATGCTGGAACGTATGGATTATGAATGGGAGGATCAATTTACCGATCTGACGCTTACCATGAAACCAAGCGAGTACTGGCATCGACAGATGTATGCCACCTACCAGCAGGATGTGGTCGGCATTAAGCTGATTGAAGAGCTTGGTGAAGACAATATCATGTGGGGGTCGGATTTTCCGCATCCGGATGGCGTTTGGCCTGATTCACAAACCTTTATCGAGACGCAGCTCGGCCATTTGCCGCCTCCTGTACGGCGTAAGATTGTCTGTGATACGGCGGCGAAGCTCTACGGTTTCGAACAGGAATAACAGATACTTACGTTTCATCGTTGTCACTCCCACCCTTTGACACCTGACTTGTAAGGAGAGGCGGTATGTGGCGTGGGGAACTGGGTGAGATGCTGTATCCCCTGATATTGGCTGTAGGCATGGGATTGACCATTGGCATTGAGCGTACCATCCGGGGCCGGCCAGCGGGACTGCGCACCTATCTTCTGGTTTGCGTCTCGTTTGCGGTTATTGGGCTGTTGTCAGAGGGGCATTTTCTGGGCATGGAGGAGGGATTTCGCCCCGACCCGGCTCGACTTGCCGCCGGCGGCCTGACTGGTATCGGCTTTCTCGGCGCCGGCGTGATCGTGCGCAGCCGCTTTACCGTGTTTGGTCTGACGACTGCGGCGGGCATCTGGACGGTTGCTGTCATTGGTCTCGCCCTGGGTTCACGTAACGATGCCCTGGCTTTTTCCCTGTATGTGATTACCCTGGGATCGCTATGGCTCCTACGTTATCTTGAACCTGTCTTGCCGCGCGAATCGTTTCGTCAAATTGTGCTCCGCATGCAGGGTTCAGGTATGAGCGTGGAGACGGCACGAGGCTTTTTTGCGTCATATCATCTCACCCTAGAGCGGGTGACGATTGACAAAGACAAACAGGCTGGTACGATCAGCTACACGTTTGTGGTGCGGAGCAAGCGTCGAGGGGTGTTCATTGAAGCTTTTAATGACTTGATGCAACGTGAAGACGTCCAGTACGGCCAATTAATACATCAAGACCAACAAGAGGCGGAAGAGACGAACGAGGTGAACGATGATTAGTCCTGCGCACCACAGACAGTTTTTGGAGGCGAGGTCATGGTAGAGACGGGGTTAGGTTTTTTGGCCGCTATCGTGGTCCGTTACACGGGGAAAATTGGCGGCCGACGCCGAGCCGCCAGTGCGTCCGGCGCCGCTATAGCAGGGTAGGTTATGAGGCTTCGTGGTCGGTTCACCTTAACTGCGCTCTACAGAACTAATCGTCTGCAATGCCGAGTTCTTCCTGCAGGGTTTTGACCGTCTCCGCACGACTCCGCACGGGTCTGCGCTTGCGCCGGCCGATAGGTTCGTTCTCAACCTGCGGCACCACCTTGATGGCGATGAAGACGGGACCCTCCTGACTGAGGATCTCTTCAATCTGACGGCTGAAGCTCTCCAGATCATCGAATTGGTAGGCCGCGATATAACCCGCCTCTTTGGCCATGCCGGCATAGTTGATGTTCTTGGCATTGGGCACGGGCTGTCCACCGGTGGTGGCATAGCACTCGTTGTCGAGCAGAAAGTGGTAAAAGTTCGGCGGCTGCTTGCCCGAGATGGTGGCTAGAATGCCCAGGTTCATGAGTAGGGCGCCTTCCGCGTCAAACATGACAATTTTTTCGTTTGGCAGCGACAGGGCGACGCCCAGAGCGGCTGATGTTGCTTGCCCCATGGCGCCGCCGAGATTCAGATCCCGTTTTTCGTTGCTGCTGAAGTCGCGCCACAGGCGGCCGGAGGTGCCAACCGGAATGACCACCGCATCGCCCCGATGTTGCTGAAAGACCTTGAAAACATCTTCTACATCAATCATCTTGCTCTCCTAATGAAAATCTTACACGGGGACAGATTTCAAATCTGTCGCCATCTATTTCCGCCCAGGTGGCTGAGCGCTTTCAAAGGTCGGAATGCCTTTGCCAGCGACAGACGTTACCGCGCCAAACGGGCGGGGTAACTGTTGGATGCCGTACTAGCGATTGAAACCGTGGTATTCATCACCGATGAGCACCGCCACGGGTCGTTTGGTGGCTCTCGCCTCTTCAAACGCAAGAGAGATGCGATTTCCGTCTACATTTTGTTCAACCAGATAGTAGTTGATGCCGAACGCATTCAAGAAGGGTTCCGTGTAACGCGCCACCGAGTCGGTGATCTTACCGCGACGTGTCCAACCTCGATACCCGACCACAAAGACCAACGGCAAACCGGAGTCCAAGGCATAGCCCCGGATCGAATCGCCGGATTCCAGCATACCGGTGTTTTGAATTAAGCATACCGGAACTTTCTTGCCAACCATCAGACCGTAGGCGATGGCAAACGTCTCACCTTCGCGTGCCGCAGGGACGACATCCAGCCAGGGTTGCACACGCATTAGCTCGTACAGGTAATTGGTTTCGCTGTCTGGGATGGTCACCACATGGGTGACGCCGTTTTTCTTGAACTCATCCAGCAGGGTTTCGGGTTTCAGAATTGCGGCTTGTTGCTCACTCATCAATCGTCCTCCTTTTCTTCTATCGTTTGACTATCGTCGTCTGAGTCTGCTCGGCGTGCAATGCAACCTGCTACTGTGGGCGAAGGGCACTTCGTCCCGGGCGACGGGTAAAGCTCTGCCAGGACCGACGCTGGTAGTCAACTAGGCGATATCACCTTGACGAGAAAAAAGCAGAGCGGTCCATTTTGCCCAAGCGGCGTACAGGCAGTTTAAAACACGTTTTGGCTGATGTCCAGAGCATGGCATGTTGCAATTTGACACGTAGAGGCGTATCTTGGGTAAAATGTTTCCAGCGGTAATCCGTCATCTCAGCGCGGGCTTAGGGTTTATAGCAGAGGAGTAAATATATGAATGCACCCAAACGCGTAGGGCATGTCGTCCTCAACGTGAGCAATTTGGAAGCCTCCACCAAGTTCTATACTGAGGTGCTTGGTTTTGAAATTGCCCGCCAGACTGATTTTGGGACCTTTCTTACTTGTGGTAAGATCCATCACGACGTGGCGTTATTCCAAGCACCCGAGGGTGCCCGTCCGATTAGCCAGGGGCAGATCGGCCTCAATCATGTGGCGATTCAGGTCGAAGATATGGATGCCCTGAAAGCCTTCTACCAACGCTTTAAAGCGCACCGTGTCACCTTCGACCACCTGACCGAACATAGCATGACCAACAGCATCTATTTCTTCGATCCTGACAACATCAGGATTGAATTCTTTTGTAATAGCACCGAGACGGCCGAAGAAGGCCTGGCATTAATGCGTGCCCCTGGCCGGGGCAATCGTGAGTTGATCTTGGAGGACGCCCCCGCCTAGTCCTGCGTACAGCGCCAATCGGTACAACCGGTTCCATTTACTATCGCGGCGTAATGTGCGGCATCACCTCCTGTGCAAATAGGCGCATGGACTGTTCTGCTGCCGGTTGGGCAACGGCATGAAAATTGACTTGCATGGAGGCGATCTCAAAGCCGCCGATCTGATCATAGTACGCTGCAATCGCCGCGCCAATGGTGCTCGGATCGCCAATCCAGGCCGCGCCTGTAGCAACCTGGGTCTCCAAGGTCTCTTGATCAAGAGCGGCGATGATTTGGGCATAGCCCGGGTAGTCTGCCGAATGCGCTCCGCTTAGCCAGTGGCGGGCGCCATCGACCAAACGTTTTAGGTAACGGTTTAATGGCTCACGTGCAATTTGTATGGCCTGTTCTTGATCTGCATGACAAAACATGTGAAATGCCAGCATCACTTTGCCACGCCCCGGATGGCCGGCGTCGACCCAGGCCTGGCGGTAGGTGGCGAGCAGTTGCGCCATGGCGCCGCCACCCATGGGGATAGCCATCAGGTAGTAGCCATTGCGACCGGCGCGTTCGAATGACTCCGGCGAGCCCAGCGCCGCCACCCACAGGGGCGGATAGGGTTTTTGCGTCGGCCGTGGTAGGGAGGTGACGTCTTTAAAGGTGTGGAACCGACCCTCACTGCTGGCCTGTTCATGTTCCAGGAGGAGGCGTACTTGCGCCATGCCTTCTGTGAAACGGGCACGGCTTTCGTCCAGGCTGACACCAAATTGGGCAAACTCGTGTGGCAAGAAGGCGCGGGCAAAACCGACATCGAGTCGACCGTTGGAGATGGCGTCAAGCATGCCGATTTCGCCGGCCAGCTTGAGGGGGTTATTGAAAGCTGGTAGCACGGCGCCGGTAATCAGACGCGCGTTGGCCGTGCGCATGGCCGCGGCGCTGAGAAAGACGATCGGATTTGGGCTATAGCCGCCATAGGGGTGAAAGTAATGCTCGACAGTGCGCACGCTGGTGTAGCCCAATTCGTCACACAGGCCCACCAGGTGTAACGCCTCATTCCAGTATTGTTGCGCAGACTTCTCGGCCGGGCTCACGGCGGGGAAGAACTGAATACCGAATTCGATGTTTTTTGCTTCCATGCTCCGTTCCTTATATGCCTTGTCAGGATCAGGTGCCGCCATCCTATCTTAAACCATCCTTCCATTTGTTTGCCAGATGCGGTACAACTTGAACCTAGCAAGGACGCTATATGATCCTCTGCAACAACGTCGCAAGGAGAAATTGATGAGCGGTTTTGTTGGTGCGCCGTTCAGGTTACCACTTCCTCACGAACAATGGCTGTCCCTAGCACCATGGCACGCAGTTTGCGATAGGCCACTTCGCGTGGTAAAAACTTCATGCCGCAGTCAGGCGCCACTATCAGGCGCTGCGGCGGCACATAAGGCAAGACGTTACGGATACGCTGCGCCACCACTTGCGGGCTTTCCGGGCTGGGATCATTGAGGTCCAAGACACCCATAATGACAGTCTTGCTGGGAAGTGCTGTCAAGCTCGACGGATCCAGGTTGGGCTGAGCGGCTTCGATGGACACCTGCTGTACTGCAGTATCCTCTAGCTCGGCGAGAAAGTCGTAGGCGTTGGGCTTTTCCTTCACAGCCGCGGCGTAACCGAAACAGAGATGCACCGCGGTGGTTCCCTGCACGCCTTGCAAGGCACGGTTGATGGCCGCAACGGCGAAGCGTCTGGCCTGCTCGGGCCGCGCTTGCATCCACGGCTCATCGAGCTGCACCACATCGACGCCTGCCTCAAACAACTCGTGTATTTCTTCATTGACGGCCGCTGCATAGTCAAGAGCCAGGTCAGCCTCGTCAGGATAGTAATCATTCTGGGCCTGCTGGCTCATGGTGAACGGCCCGGGAATGGTGGCCTTAATGAGACGATTGGTGTGGTGGCGTAGAAAAGCTGCATCGCGGACCTGTACGGGTCGCGTGCGCCGAATCGGGCCGACCACGCGCGGCACTTGCACGGCTTGTCCGCTGCGGCCGGTAACGGCACCAGGTTGGTCGATGTCGATACCGGCCAGGGCGGTGGCGAATCGGTTGGAATAACTCTCGCGGCGCATTTCGCCGTCCGTGATAATATCGACGCCGGCCTGCTCCATGGCTCGCATGGCAAGCAGGGTGGCGTCGTCCTGAGCCTGCTCCAAGAACGCTTCGGGAATGCGCCATAACGCGTGCGCTCGTATGCGTGGGACAATGCCTTTACCCAGCGTTTGTTGATCGATTAACCAATCCGGCTGCGGATAACTGCCGACGACTGTGGTGCGCAAGATCTGTCCTGCCATGTCCGTTTCTCCTTGTCTGAAACATCAATTCGGAGATTTCTGATCGGAGGGTTTTTTCTGACATCATGACAAAGGAATTTTAATTCGTGAGCATTTTGCTGGGAGCGGCGTTAGCCGAGCAGAGATCCTGCTAAGCGCTCAGCCTCGCGCTCCCGCAAGGCCACATTGACCCTTAATTTCTCGAGGTGCTGCTGCAACGTCAGCTCGCCAACAGGGACCGAGTGGTTGTCGAAAAAGGCGGCAATGTCGGCTGCCACCTCGGGCTGAGAAAGCAGCTTGAATCCGTCGAGCATGCGCACCATGGCGTTGTCTGGATAGGCTTGCAGCATCTGCTGCCAGTTGTCTTTGACGAACTGCCAAGCCTGTGCGCCATGATCGCGGTTGCGCATACACTGCGCTACTAAA
>JAPULM010000269.1 GCA_027294925.1 bacterium | reverse complement strand
AGACGTACCGTTGCCAAGACGGCTATATCAACGTGGCCTGTGGCAATGACAACATGTGGCGTGCTCTCTGTCGCTCGCTCGGGCAGGAAGCCTGGATCGACGATCCACGTTTTCACACCAACGCCAGCCGGGTCGAGCATCGCCGTCAACTCGGTGCGCTGCTGGAACCGGTCATGCGACAAAAAACCACCCAGGAATGGATCGAGGTATTCCGGGGCAACGGCTTACCGTGCGGATCTATCCAATCGGTCGGTCAGGTCTGTGAAGATCCACAGGTACTGGCGCGCGATATGGTGGTTTCCCTCGACCATCCACAGGCGGGTGCTATTCGCGTCACCGGCGTGCCTATCAAGCTCTCGGATACCCCAGGCGCGGTATCCGCTCCGCCTCCCATGCTCGGTGAGCACACGGCCACAGCCTTGCGCGACTGGCTCTGCATGAGTGCGGCTGAGGTGGAATCGTTGCGTCAGGAGGGTGTGTTTTAAATAAAGCCGGTCGGCCGGCCTCTACTCGGTGAGCTTGGATGTCCGGGAAGATGTGGAGAAAGGCAGGAGGGCAGACATGGAGGAGAGAGGAATGGGCGGGAACAGGCTGGGAGTGATTTTTCCTGAGCTCTTCCCGGACATCCAGCGCCTGTAGTCCGGAAGACGCTCAAGCCCCGTCCTCCGGACTGCGTGTGGTCTATGAACAACCGCTCGTCGCGCCGCAATTGAGGCACTTGTAACAGGCCCCGTTACGGATCATCAGGGCGCCGCACTCGGCACACGACGGTGCGTCTTCTTGTAAATGGAATGTGAACCCATCCCCGGGCGCGGTGTGTGTCTGGGCCGACGCTAACACTGCCGCCTTTGCTCCCCCGTTGGTTGCGAGCCAGGGCAGGGTAGGTTCGACCACCTGATCGCTGTCAATGCGCTCGATAATGCCCACTTGGGCTCGATCTTCCGGAGCCAAGAATTTCGATGCTAACCAGCGAAATATGTAGTCCATGATCGACTTGGCGATGGGGATTTCCCGGTTTTTGGTATACCCTGATGGTTCGAAACGCATGTGACTGAACTTGTCGATCAAGGCCTTGAGGGGTACACCGTATTGCAGCGCCAGGGAGATGGAGGTCGCGAAAGCATCCATGAGCCCAGAAATCGTGCTGCCCTCTTTGGCCATGACGAGGAAAATCTCCCCCGGAGTCCCATCGTCAAACATGCCAACGGTGATATAGCCCTCATGGCCGGCAATGGAGAACTTGTGGGTAATGGCCGGCCGGTCATCGGGGAGACGGCGGCGTAACGGTTTCGGTGGCGGCTTGGCCGCAGTGCTGTCGGTCTCGGACTCCGTATTCAGAGGCTGTGTACGCTTGCAGCCGTCACGGTAGACCGCCAGGGCTTTGACCCCAAGTTTCCACCCCGCGACATAAGCCTGCTCGATTTCCTCAACCGTCGTTTCCTTTGGCATATTGACCGTTTTGGAAATCGCCCCCGACAGGAATGGCTGGGCGACCGCGATCATGCGAATATGCCCCATGTAATGGATTGTTCGGCTGCCACTAGTAGGCCGAAAAGCACAGTCAAACACCGGCAGATGCGCTTCCTGGAGGAACGGTGCGCCTTCGATCGTGCCGTGTGCGTCGATGTGCTCGGCGATCTCCTTGATCTGGCTCGTTGAGTATCCCAAGCCCTTGAGCGCAAGCGGCACGGTGGCGTTGATGATCTTCATCATGCCACCACCCGATAACTTCTTATACTTAATCAAAGCGATGTCCGGTTCGATGCCTGTCGTGTCACAATCCATCATAAAACTGATGGTACCCGTCGGGGCTAATACCGTCACCTGGGCATTGCGGTAGCCGTATTGCATACCGAGCGCCAACGCGTCATCCCAGGCGTCAACCGCGGCTTGTATGATGTCACTGGGTAGCAGCTGTTGATCAATGCCTTGCAGGCTCTCCCGATGCTTCCGAATGACCCGCAGCATCGGTCCGCGATTCAGCGCATAGCCGGCGAAAGCATTCTGCCTCTTGGCGATCTTGGCGCTCGTCAAATATGCCTGTCCAGTCATTAATGCCGTCAGCGCGGCCGCATAGGCCCGCCCGGCATCGGAGTCGTACGGGAGCCCGCGCGCCATCAATAACGCTCCGAGGTTGGCATATCCCAGCCCCAAAGGGCGGAAGTCATGGCTATGCCGCTCGATCGCCGGGGTCGGGTAACTGGCATTGTCGACGATGATCTCCTGCGCAATGATGAGGAGCTCCACTGCCCGCCGATATGCCGCGACGTCAAACTCGCCATCACCCATGAGAAATTGCAGCAAATTGATCGAGGCGAGGTTACACGCCGTATTATTCAGAAACATGTATTCCGAGCAGGGATTAGAAGCATGGATGCGGTCTGTGTTGGGACAGGTATGCCAGTCGTTAATCGTCGTATCGAACTGCATACCGGGATCACCACAGATATGCGTGGCTTCGGCAATCATGTGCATCAGCTCGCGGGCCCGATAGGTCTGACAGATCTCCCCGGTGGTAACGAAACGCGTGTGCCATTCTCTATCCTCAAGCACCGCCTGCAAAAATTCGTCCGAGACGCGCACCGAATTGTTCGAATTCTGAAAGAAGACCGAAGCGTAGGCGGCACCATCGAGCGATCCGTCATAGCCCGCCTCAATGAGCGCCCAAGCCTTCTTTTCTTCCTCAGCCTTGCACCGAATAAAATCGACGATGTCTGGATGAGAGGCATTGAGAATCACCATTTTAGCGGCCCGGCGCGTCTTGCCACCGGACTTGATGACACCTGCAAACGCATCATAGCCCTTCATAAACGACACGGGCCCAGATGCCCCTCCACCACTGGCCAGCCGTTCACGCGAGGAGCGAATCGGCGACAAATTCGTTCCCGCCCCCGAACCCCATTTGAACAGCATGCCTTCGGTTTTGGCCAGGGTGAGAATCGACTCCATGGTGTCGCTGACGGAATTGATGAAGCAGGCTGAGCACTGCGGACGCTCCTCCACACCACAGTTAAACCACACCGGGCTATTGAAGGAGGCTTTCTGGTAGACTAAGAGGTGTGTCAACTCATCGGCGAAGCTCGCGACGTCATCATCGCTGGCGAAGTATCCATCTCTTTGGCCCCACGTGGCGATGGTGCGCACCACGCGGTCGATCATGTGCCGCACCGAATACTCGCGCTGGGGGGTCCCAAGTGCTCCCCGGAAATACTTGGAAGCCACCACATTGGTCGCCATTTGCGACCAAAATTGTGGGAATTCGACGCCGCGTTGTTCAAAGACAATCTGGCCATCTTCGCCAGTAATCAGCGCATGACGCTCTTCCCATTGCACATCGTTATAGGGGCTCACACCGGCGCCTGTGGTAAAATACCGCGGTACAGTTAAAGCGGCCTGGTGTGTGTGTCGCTCAAACTCCTGCTCGTTGTCAGCACCGACGGGTGCGACCTCGGTGTGTTCCGGTGCATGATATAGGGTAGTTGGTGCGTTCAAAGTCAT
>JAPULM010000268.1 GCA_027294925.1 bacterium | reverse complement strand
CGTTATCAAGCGACTGCTCAGCATGATACGTTCCCTCACGCCCCATCCCCTGAACCAGCTGGCGGGTATGTTCTTCGAACAAAATTCTCATACGCGTGTCCTCTGTGCTTGGACCGCTTGCACAACTTTTTCGGCCGCATCTGCAAGGTCATTGGCGACCACAAAATTGAACCCGGAACCGTCCAGAATGCGCTGTCCTTCTTCAACATTGGTACCCTCCATCCGAACCACAACGGGAACCTGGACATTGACCTTCGAAACCGCTTGTACAACCCCTTGGGCAAAGACATCGCACCGTAATATACCGCCAAAAACATTAATCAATACCGCCTCAACATCAGGGTCGGACATCAGAATCCGAAAGGCGTTTTCCACCATCTCCTCACTAGCGCCACCACCGACGTCCAAAAAATTGGCAGGTGACGCACCCGCCAGCTTGACAATATCCATTGTCGCCATTGCCAGTCCGGCGCCATTTACAATGCAACCGACATTGCCGACCAATTTGATATAGTTGAGATGACATTTTTCTGCTTCGACTTCCAACGGATCTTCTTCCAGGGGGTCACGTAGAGCGGCCAACCCGTCATGGCGGAACAGCGCATTATCGTCAATTTCCATTTTAACGTCGAGAGCCAGCAACTCATCGGTGCTGGTAATGACCAGGGGATTAATTTCTAACAAGGTACAATCCTTGTCACGAAACACCATATATAATTTTCGCAACAACAATTGCAACGCGTTCCGAGCAGGCGTTTGCAGACCGAGTTGTAACGCCAAGCGGCGCGTTTGAAACATAGTAAGACCAACCAATATATCAATCGGCTCACGCAAAATTTTCTCAGGTGTCGCTGCAGCAACCTCTTCTATATTCATACCACCCGCCGGACTCACCATCATCAATGGCTGCCGTCTACTCCGGTCTATCAACAACCCACAGTAAAGTTCATCGGCAATGTCACAACATTCTTCAACCAGCACGTGATGCACGCTCTGACCTGCTGAACCAGTTTGAAGCGTTACCAGTGGACGTCCTAACATTTGTTCGGTAATCTGTCCAACCTCTTGCGGACTAGAAGCAAGCTTGATACCACCCCCTTTGCCGCGACCACCGGCATGAATCTGGGCCTTGACCACCCACCGATGTCCATCTAAAGTCTCAGCAATACGCTGCGCAGATTGAGGTGAGGTGGCAACGTCACCACGAGGTACGGGAACGCCGGCATTGCGGAGGAGCATTTTCCCCTGATACTCGTGAATCTTCATGCGTCTATTTCTCATTTAGCAGGCATCGTGGGCAAACGACATGCCACATGCCTGAATCGACCCATACATCATACAGATGAGCGAGGGAGTCGTTTCTCATCCGGTGATGCGCTATAATACACTCACACGCAGCCCCCTCCGGCAAACGACTTAACACTGTTGCAGACCCCAAAACAGAAAACTTACAATATAATGAAAAAAGTTTCGCGTTACCGTAAACGCTTTGGCCAAGTTTTTTTACGCGACCCCATTGTGGTGGAAAAAATTCTTCACAGCGCCAACCTTGCAACGCACGAAACCGTCTTGGAAATCGGCCCTGGCCGCGGCATTCTTACTGCAATGCTTGCTCAACATGCCAACCAATTCTATGCCATCGAACTCGAAGCACAATTTGTGGCCACCCTTCAGCAACGTTTTGCAACCTCTCCCGATATCCATATTATCCAGGCTGACGCACGAACGTACAACTATAACCAACTGCCCGCCCCATTCGTCGTCGTCGCCAATCTACCCTATAGCATGGCGATGCCCATTCTAAGACGCCTATTTGCGTATCGACAACGCCTGGCACGCCTCATTATCATGCTCCAACATGAAGTTGCCGCACGCCTCAGCGCACCTCCAACAACAGGCGCATATAGTGCGTTGTCCATTTTCTTCCAATATTATGCGACCATCCATACTTGTTTTGACGTTTCGCGCCACGCCTTTACCCCGGTACCAGCCGTCAACTCCACTGTATTATCGCTCGTCCCCTATACAAACCTACCCTGGCCTAGCAGCAACGAAACATTTTTTTTCAATATCGTTAAAAGCGCCTTTACCCACCGACGTAAAACCCTGCGTGCGAACCTCCTTGCCGCGCCACAACTCACCATTACCAAGGCAGAACTCGACGATATCTTCCAAACCCTAAATCTCGCGGCAAACCTTCGTCCGCAGGAATTACACGTCGGTCAGTTTGTACAACTCGCCGCAAATCTTATGCCGTTTAATGGCTGACCATAAAATGACCCGTAGGGTCAAGTTGCAAAAGCTTCCCTAGACGAGCCCAACGGACATGCTGAACAAACCTGCCCTGGCGGTACCAAGACCAATAGATAAAAAAAGCTTTTCCTTTAATACGGGTATCCTCAACGAATCCCCAATATCGACTATCCTTACTGTTATCGCGGTTATCGCCTAGGGCAAAATAGTAGTCGTGTTGCACAACAAATGGTCCAATAGGCTTGTGCAACGACGTACCAGCTGGAAACAATCTCGCGTAAAACACCTCAAACCCTGTCATGGCTGGGCCATGGTCGCGCGGGTAAAAACGGCCACCCGGCCTCTGTCCGGTCGGAATATGCAGCCGTTTCCCATTGAGATAGAGATGCTTGTCCTGCCGTATTTCAATCATGTCACCTTTTTTTGGCACAACAACGGGTCCAAAAGGCTCTCGTACCCGTGTCGAAGTATAATGCGCATACGGCTCTTTTAGTGGCTGATCATTCACATAAATCCGCTGGTTACGCATCTGCACACGATCACCGGGAAGCGCAATTACCCGTTTAATAAAATCGCGATTCTCCTCCCAGGGATATTTAAATACAATGACGTCAAAACGTTCAGGGGAAGTAAAGCGGTATAGAAATTTATTGACTAATATATGATCACCAATCTCTAGCGTCTGTTCCATAGAGCCGGAAGGAATCTTGAAGGCTTGTACAACAAACTGACGCATGACAACGGCTAAAACAACTGCAATAATAATCGATTCCGCATATTCGCGGAATACGGACTTCTGCTTCCGCTCCTTCATGATCGCCTCTTCCCTATCCTCATGCATCATCCCCAACAAGGTGTAAGCAGCCGTTAACGGTTCGTCACTACTCAGGATCCCCGTAGCGCTTTCAACGCCTCAATTTCCACAGACGGTAAGCGGCGAACATCTCCTAAGGTTTTAGCCAGATAAAATATTTGCGCAACACGCTCCACGATTTCCATCCGATTAAACGCTGCTTGCAAAGAAGCCCCAACGGTTACACTGCCATGTTGTTCCAGTAAGACCGCCTCGGCGTCACACATAGCCTCACCAACGGCATGGGCAAACTGCAACGTGGTCGGCATCTGATACGGGATGGTTGGCACCTCCCCAAGCGCAACCACAGACTCCGGCAGCAACATAGAATCCAATGTATACCCTGCAACCGTGAGCGCCGTGGCCAAAGGTGGGTGCGCATGCACAACAGCAACGATGTCAGGCCTGTGCATATACAAGGCAAGGTGCATCGGCATCTCGCTAGAAGGCTGTCCCAGGCCAAAATGCACCTGTCCATCGAGGTCGATAAGCAGCAAATCACCCGGCTCCAGTAAGCCTTTATGACAACCTGTAGGCGTAATCCAGAAACGATTTGGCGCCACCCGTACGCTCACATTACCCTCTGTACCAACCACAAACCCACGCTGGTAAAGGTGACGACAAACCTGTACAATGTCCCGGCGGATATGGCCAGAGGTAGGCATCATGTATCCCTATCCTGCATCAATCAAGTAGGATAACCGATTATATCAAAACATCTCGCGACGAGATACTTCGTACAGCCCTGCAGCTAAGAAGGAACAAATTCACCAAGTTTATAGCCCTACAAATCTACTGAGATGGTTCCCTTAGTTAATTGCGGTGCACTGCACTTTTAGTCTACAGCCTGCAGCGTTGTGTTCATCTCAGGCATCTGGAGTGTCCCACAAAGCTCGGCAACCGTCGCCACCCGATGGCGGCGAAGATAACGCCGCATACCTGCCAATATTCGTCGACAGGCGGCCGGATCGACAAAACTTGCGGTCCCTACTTGACAAGCACGGGCACCAGCCACTAAAAACTCCAGAACGTCCTCCCCTGTACTAATACCGCCAACGCCAATGACCGGAATGCGGACGGCCTGCGCAACTTGCCATACCATACGTAATGCAACAGGCTTGATCGCCGGTCCCGATAGCCCGCCAAAGCCCAACGGTAGACGGGGCGTCCGCGTTTCAAGATCAATAGCCATACCTAACAGGGTATTAATCAATGATACGGCATCCGCACCGGCATCCTCAGCGGCGCGGGCAATGGCGGTAATATCCGTCACATTAGGACTGAGCTTTACAATGAGAGGTAACGTGGTAACCTGACGCACCTGCGAAACCAATTCATAGGTCAAACGTGGATCACTACTAAATAGCATACCGCCATGCTGTACGTTTGGGCATGAAATATTTGCCTCCAAGGCGGCAATCCCCGCTTCTTCACTTGCACGCGCGGCCACTGCGACATAATCTGCCAACGTCTCACCCCAAAAGTTGACCACGATTTGAGTGCGGAATTGCCGTAATTGAGGCAACTTCAATTTGATGAATGCTTCAATGCCAATATTATGCAGGCCAACAGAATTGAGCATGCCACAAGCAGTTTCGATCAGACGTGGCCCGGCATTACCTGCGGCGGGCTGTAGCGAAAGCCCCTTCACAACCACAGCACCCAAGTGGTTTAAATCAGTGAAGGCGTGCAACTCTTCCCCATATCCGCACGTCCCCGAGGCCGCCATAAGCGGATTCTGCAGGTGCAATGCCGCCACGCGTACGTGCAAATCAGGAACATTCGACGTAGATGTCATGATCATGCCTCTCAAGAGCGGAGTTGCTGATGGTATTCCTGTAGCGAACAAACCGCCATCGTTTCCTCACGGGATGCACGTATCCCTCGAACTGCCGCAAATGCTCCAGACATCGTGGTACAATACGGAATATTAAGCGTTAATGCCGTTCGCCGTATCGAATAGGAATCCGCTAATGAATGCTTTCCAATCGGCGTGTTAATCACCAAATGCACCTCACCGTTGGTCATCAAATCAACAATGTGAGGGCGCCCCTCTTTAACTTTATTCACTGCCTCCACGACCAATCCTACTTCGGCAATCACGGCCGCCGTCCCCCGGGTTGCGGTGATCTGAAAGCCGATTTCTGTCAGCTCACGTGCAAGCCGGACGGCGGCAGGCTTATCTCCGTCTCTCACACTAATAAATGCTTTACCTTCAAGCGGCAGGGAACTTTCACTGCTCATCTGTGATTTGGCAAAGGCTCGGCCGAATGAGGTGTCAAGCCCCATGACTTCTCCGGTTGACTTCATTTCCGGACCCAGCACCGTATCAACACCGGGAAATTTAACAAACGGAAACACGGCTTCCTTAACGGCATGGTAGGGTACTGTCACCTCGCAGGTGAAATTAAGCTTGCGCAGTGTCTGGCCAGCCATCACACGTGCAGCAAGTTTTGCCAACGGTACCCCGATCACTTTACTCACAAAGGGAATTGTACGCGACGCACGAGGATTGACTTCTAGTACATAGATCACCCCATTCTGCACTGCGAACTGAATATTAATTAAACCCACAACACCGAGTTCATGGGCTAGGGCTTTCGTTTGATCTTTTAAAACCGTAATAGTCTCATCTGATAATGAATAAGGCGGCAAGGAGCATGCACTATCACCAGAGTGGATACCAGCCTCTTCAATATGTTCCATCACCGCACCAATGACCACCTCTGAACCATCGCAGATGGCGTCCACATCAACTTCAACCGCATCTTCAAGAAACTTATCGATTAATACAGGCGAACCTGGAGCTACCTGAACCGCCATCCGCATATAGGCTGCAAGACTCGCATCATCAAACACAATCTCCATCGCTCGCCCGCCAAGCACGTACGAGGGACGAAGTACCACCGGATAGCCTACTCGATGAGCAATCTGGCGCGCCTCCTCTTGTGATGTGGCCGTACCATTAGCGGGCTGCGTAAGACACAATGCTTCAATCAGGTGCTGAAAACGTTCACGATCCTCAGCACGATCAATACTATCAGGCGGCGTACCCAAAATCGGCACCCCTGCCTGTGCCAGAGGGAGCGCCAGGTTAAGCGGCGTCTGGCCGCCAAACTGCACAATCACCCCATCGGGCTGTTCGACCTCGACGATGTTCATCACATCTTCAAACGTCAAAGGTTCAAAATACAAGCGATCTGACGTATCATAGTCCGTACTGACCGTTTCGGGATTACAATTCACCATGATGGTCTGATAACCATCTTCTCTCAAGGCAAGCGCCGCATGCACACAGCAATAATCGAATTCAATACCCTGGCCGATACGATTTGGCCCTCCACCGAGAATCATGATCTTCTTGACATCCTGCGCATTAGCCTCACATTCGCGCTCATAGGTTGAATACATATACGGCGTATGAGCCTCAAACTCTGCCCCGCACGTATCGACCCTTTTAAAGCGGGCAACGAGATTGTGTTGACGTCGCAACGCGCGAAGACGATGAGTAGCCTGAACAAGATTGTCATTACCCGCTGTTAACAAGGCGGCTAATCTGGCATCCGAAAAACCATACTGCTTAGCCTTTACCAAAAGCGGCTCCGCAAGCATAATCGACTCGGAGGCTGCATTGGACATAGGGTGACAAATATCGCCTTCCAACCTCACAATCTGCTGCAGATTAACCAGAAACCAGGGGTCAATCGCTGTCAAGCTAGCAATGGTCTCAATCGACATACCTCGCCGTATGGCCTCAGCGATATACCATAGACGCTCAGCATTAGGGGTCTGCAATTTTTGCCGAATCATCGCCTCGATATCATCAGGATTATCCGTCTCAAACGTCGGTGACTCAAAGCCCTGATAACCAATCTCAAGCGAACGAATGGCCTTATGCAAGGCTTCTTTGAAGGTCCGACCAATGGCCATGACTTCGCCGACAGATTTCATTTGGGTCGTCAAGGTAGAATCCGTCTCGGGAAATTTCTCAAACGCAAAGCGAGGCATTTTAACCACACAATAATCTATCGTCGGCTCAAACGAAGCTGGTGTCTCTCGGGTAATATCATTAGGAATCTCATCCAGCGTATACCCCACCGCTAATTTTGCCGCAATTTTGGCTATTGGGAAACCGGTCGCTTTCGATGCCAAAGCAGAGCTACGTGAGACGCGCGGATTCATTTCCACCACCACCATATCACCATTGTTCGGGTTCACCGCGAACTGAATATTCGATCCGCCCGTATCCACCCCAATAGCTCGCATAATATCCACTGCGGCATCACGCATGTGCTGATATTCTTTATCGCTCAACGTCTGTGCTGGTACCACCGTGATACTATCGCCAGTATGCACGCCC